>PLZT01000570.1 GCA_003152255.1 Methylocystaceae bacterium
CAGCAGTTGACGATGGAGAGCAACGGCAAGCATGTGAGGCTCGATGGGACGCCGGTGCAAACGCACACCGGCCCGATCTATTGGGGCGAGCCAGGAACCAACGGCCAGCACTCGTTCTATCAGTTGATCCATCAAGGCACCCGGCTCATTCCTTGTGATTTCATAGCTTTCGAACAGGCGCTCAACCCACTCGGCCGGCATCACGAAATGCTGCTCGCGAACGTCGTCGCGCAGGCCGAGGCGCTCGCCTTTGGAAAAACGCGCGAGCAAGTCGAGGCGGAAGGCACGCCCGATTGGCTTGTTCCGCACCGGGTTTTCGAAGGCGATCGCCCCTCCAACACTATCCTGATGGATCGACTGACCCCAGCGGCGCTGGGGAAGTTGGTTGCGCTCTATGAACACAGCGTGTTCACCCAGGGCGTCATATGGGACATCGATTCCTTCGATCAGTGGGGCGTCGAACTCGGCAAGGCTTTGGCCCAGCGCATCATCCCCGAACTGGAGAACAAGACGGAGCCAAGGCTCAACCATGACAGCTCGACCAACAACCTGATCCGCCGTTTCCGTCAGCTCAAGGGCGCAACGTGACGACTGATCCAGTGAAACTCGCTCCGTCGATCCTCGCGGCCGATTTCGCACATCTCGGTGATCAGGTCCTGGAGGCTGAGCGCGCCGGCGCGGACCGTATCCATGTGGACGTCATGGATGGGCATTTCGTGCCCAATCTTTCGATGGGGCCGATGATCATCCGTTCGCTGCGAACAGTGACCCGCCTGCCGCTTGAAGCGCATCTGATGATTTCGAATCCAGACGCCTTTGTCGACGAATTCGCGCGGGCTGGCGTCGATTCGTTTCTGGTCCATTGGGAGGGCAACAACAACCTGTCGCGCACCGTGCAGAGCATCAAAGCATTGGGAAAGCGGGTCGGCGTCGCCATTAACCCGGCGACTTCCGCGGCCGTGCTGGAAGAGATCCTGCAAGACCTCGACCAGGTGCTGGTCATGACGGTGAACCCAGGATTCGGACATCAGCGCTTCCTTCACGGGACGCTTCCGAAGATCACGCGCGCGCGCCAGATGATCGACCGGATCAAACCGGGGTGCGGCCTCGAGGTCGACGGAGGGATCGACGCGAACACGGCCCCGCTGGCCGTCGCCGCGGGAGCCGACGTGCTCGTGGCCGGATCCGCGATTTTCAATGACAGCGAAAGCGTCGTCGCCGCCATGGAGCGGCTGCGGTCCGCGATACGGCTCTGACGCGGGCGGTTACCGTGCGGCTCGCGACAAGCTGGTTGAAAAAAAGGACGCGGGTCCGCCGCCAATCCTCTCGACCGCGCTCTAAGTACCTCTTCGCAGTCGCGGCGCGCGACTGGGGCGCATATGGAAGCCCAACCAATATCTTCCCATGGCGAGCCACATGCGCGTGTCTCCATTATGAGGTTTCCGCGTGAAGATCGAAGTCCATCCCGACGCGGCCGCGATCGCCCGCAAGGCGGCGGATATCATCGCCGCCGACGCTCGCGCGGCCGTTGTTTCGCGAGGGCGTTACGTCATGGCGGTAAGCGGCGGAAGCACGCCGTGGCTTATGCTGCGCGCATTGGCCGACGAGCAAATTCCCTGGGAGAATTTGCACGTCGTTCAAGTGGACGAGCGGGTGGCGCCCGCGGGCGATCCGGAGCGAAACCTCACGCATCTCCGCGAAAGTCTGCTCGATCATGCGCCGCTGCCGCTTCGCCACATCCACGCAATGCCTGTCGAAGCGCCCGATTTCAATTCCGCGGCTTTGCAATATGCGGCAATATTGGGGGATGTGGCAGGATCGCCGCCGGTAATTGATCTCGTCCATCTCGGCCTTGGCGTCGACGGCCATACCGCCTCGCTGGTTCCCGGCGATCCGGTCCTTGAGGTCACCGACCCGGACGTCGCGGTGACCCGCCCGTACCAGGGCAGACGCCGAATGACGTTGACCTTTCCAATCATCAACCGATCCCGGCGCGTCTTATGGCTGGTGACGGGCCGCGCGAAAGCCGGGGCGCTGGCGCGTCTATGCGACAGGGACCCATCGATTCCGGCGTCAGGCGTGCGTCAGGACGTGGCGCTGATACTTGCCGATCGCCCGGCGGCGGAGCAACTCGGCGCGAGCGAGAATTTGGAGATGCGAAAATGAGCACCGCAACCGTCGCCGCGACCGACTCGTCCCGACCGATGCTCGGCGCGCAACTGGACCAGTTATCGATCAATTGTATTCGCACGCTGTCGATAGACGCGGTCCAACAGGCGAAGTCGGGGCATCCCGGCACGCCGATGGCGCTAGCGCCGCTCGTCTACACGCTCTGGAATCGTGTCATGCGCTTCGATCCGCAAGATCCGATTTGGCCGAATCGCGACCGGTTCGTGCTCTCCAACGGTCACGCCTCGATGCTTTTGTGGTCGGTGCTTCACCTCGCCGGCGTCCGCGCGGTGAATGCGGATTACGAGCGCCTAGGGCAACTCGCCGTGTCGCTCGACGATATTCGTCACTTCCGCCAGCTCGGCAGCAAGGCTCCCGGTCACCCCGAATATCATTTAGTCTCCGGCGTCGAGGCCACGACCGGCCCCCTCGGACAGGGCATTGCGATGAGCGTCGGCATGGCCATGGCCGAAAAATGGCTCGCCAACCGCTACAATCGGCCGAACTACGAGATCTTTGACTACAATATTTATGCGGTCTGCGGCGATGGCTGCATGATGGAAGGGGTGGGATCGGAAGCCGCGTCCCTCGCGGGCCATCTCGCCTTGGACAACCTCTGCTGGATTTATGACAACAACCACATCACCATCGACGGAAACACGCGCATCACCTTTACGGAGGACATCGCCGCCAGGTTCCTGGGTTACGGCTGGAACGTCCTGCGCGTCGGCGACGCGAATGACATTGACCGGATCCAGCATGCGCTGGACATTTTTCACAAGACCAGGGAACGTCCGACCTTCATCATTCTCGACAGTCATATCGGTTACGGCTCGCCACATAAGCAGGATACCGCCGCGGCTCATGGCGAACCGCTAGGCGAAGAGGAGGTTCGCCTCACCAAGCGTGACTACGGATGGCCCGAGGACGCCACTTTTCTGGTTCCCGACGCGGTCCGCGATCATTTCGCGGCCGGTATTGGGACCACGGGTCCAGAGGCTCATGGGCGGTGGACAGAACTCTTCGCCGCATACCGGTCGGCATATCCAGAGCTCGCGATCGAGATCGATTTGATGCAACGCCGTGAGCTGCCGCGCGGATGGGATGCGGGGCTGCCGACATTTCCCGCCGATCCGAAGGGCGTCGCGGGACGCGAAGCCTCGGGCAAGGTGCTCAACGTGCTCGCGCAAAACGTGCCGTGGCTGCTAGGTGGATCGGCGGATCTCGCCTCGTCCACCAAAACCGCGCTGACGTTCGAAGGAGCCGGGGACTTCGAACCCGGCGCTTTTGGCGGCAGAAATCTGCACTTCGGCCTTCGCGAACATGCGATGGCGGCCATCGTCAACGGACTCTCCCTGTCAAAACTGCGGGCTTTCGGCTCCACCTTCCTCATCTTCAGCGATTACGCGCGGCCGGCCATTCGACTTTCGGCCTTGATGGAACTGCCCGCGATCTTCGTGTTCACCCACGACGCCATGGGGGACGGCGAGGACGGTCCGACCCACCAGCCGGTTGAACAGCTCGCTTCCTTCCGGGCCATCCCGGGCCTCGTCATGTTGCGACCGGCCGACGCCAACGAGGTTGTAGAGGCCTACCGCTATGTCATGAAGTTGCGACATGAGCCGGCCGCGCTGGCGTTGTCGCGCCAACCGCTGCCGACGCTGGACCGCGGCAAATACGCGGCCGCCTCGGGGGTCGCGCGCGGCGCCTATGTGCTCGCCGACGCTCCAGAGGGCAACCCTGAAGTGATTTTGATTGGGACAGGGAGCGAGGTCATTCTGTGCGTTCAAGCGCACGAGAAACTGCTCGCCGAAGGCATTCGCTCGCGCGTGGTCTCGATGCCGTCCTGGGACATTTTCGAACACCAGACGCAGGAGTACCGGGACAGCGTGCTTCCGCCCGCCGTGACGGCTCGCGTCGCGGTGGAGCAGGCGTCGACTCTAGGCTGGGAGCGTTACGTGGGTGGGTTCGGCCGCATCATCGGCATGAAGACATTCGGCGCTTCGGCCCCGCTCAAAGAACTCCAGCGAAAATTCCACTTCGAGCCGGAGCGTGTGACGGAAATCGCGAAAGAAACACTTGGCGAGGCGCGGCTTAGATCGCGTTAGCGCGCGTGGCGTTCACGGCGCCTCTTGGCCTCCAGGCTGGATGGTTTGTCAGCCGACCCTATATGATCAGCGCAACCGACAAAAAGACGCCAATGCCGTGCTCTGGCGTCTTGCAATTAACCCAAAAAGACTACCTTCGAAGGACGAATAAAATGCAGCTCGGCATGATCGGTCTTGGTCGCATGGGCGCCAATATGGCGATAAGACTCATGAGGGCTGGCCATGAATGCATCGCTTACGATAGTCATCCGGAAACGGTGCGCGCGTTGGTCGAGAAGGGCGCGAAGGGGTCGACGACTCTCGCCGATTTTGTGAGCGCGCTGACGAAGCCGCGCGCTGTCTGGCTGATGGTGCCCGCCGCTGCTGTTGATGCCGTGCTCGATTCGCTCACCCCGCTGTTCGATCCAGGCGACATAGTGATCGATGGGGGCAATTCCTACTACCATGATGACATTCGCCGCGCGGCTCGGCTTAAGGAGTCTGGAATCCATTATGTCGATGTCGGCGTAAGCGGAGGAGTCTGGGGCCTGGAACGGGGCTATTGCCAAATGATTGGCGGCGAGCCGCGGATTGTCCAGCATCTCGATGCGATTTTCCAGAGCCTTGCCCCCGGAACAGCCGCCGCGCCGCGCACCGTTGGCGCGACGGACGAGCCGAGCCAAGCCGAACTCGGCTATCTGCATTGCGGCCCGAACGGCGCCGGGCATTTTGTCAAAATGGTTCACAATGGCATCGAATATGGCCTCATGGCCGCCTATTCGGAAGGTTTGAACATTCTCAAGAACGCCAACGTCGGTCGTGCGACGAGCAGGGTCGACGCGGAAACAACGCCTTTGCGAAATCCCGAACTTTACCGATTTGACTTTGACATCGCCGAGATCGCCGAGGTCTGGCGGCGTGGCAGCGTCATCGGCTCATGGCTGCTCGATCTTACCGCCTCGGCGCTGCGCAAGGATCCTGAGTTGGCTGCTTTCGAGGGGCA
>PLZT01000270.1 GCA_003152255.1 Methylocystaceae bacterium
CCGAACTCCACACCGCCGACGGCCGGCGCATCCTCGATTTCAATTCGGGATATTGCGTTCACAACATCGGGCACAATCATCCGCGACTGGTCTCGGCGCTGAAGCAAGAGCTGGATCTCGCCGGTCCGGCGATGCTGCAAAGTCACGTCTCGGGCCTCGCCGGGCAACTCGCGGAAAAGCTCTGCGCCCGAGCCGGCGGACGCGTCTCCAAGGTGTTTTTCGCCTGCTCCGGCAGCGAGGGCGTCGAAGCCGTGATTAAATTCGCGCGCGCCCACACCAAGCGCACTGGCATTTTATACGCCGCGAACGGCTTCCACGGCCTGACCTGCGGCGCGCTCTCGCTGATGTCGAATGCATTCTGGAAGGAGGGGTTTGGTCCCCTGCTTCCGGACACGCAGGCGACGCCGTTCGGTGACGTCGAAGCGCTCGAACACCACCTCGCGACGAAGCGCTTCGCGGCCTTCGTGCTGGAGCCGATCCAGGGAGAGAGCGGCGTGCGCCTGCCGCCGCCTGGCTACCTCGAGAAGGCCCAGGAGCTCTGCCGGCGCCACGGAACCCTGCTCGCGCTGGACGAGGTGCAGACCGGCTTCCATCGAACCGGGCCCTTTCTCGCCGCGCATCACTATGGCGTCGAGGCCGATATGGTCGTTCTCGCCAAAGCGATCAGCGGCGGGTTGATCCCTTGCAGCGCGGTGCTCATGTCGGACGACGTGTGCAATTCGGTTTACAGCTCGCTGCAACGCGCCTTCATCCACACCTCCACGTATAGCGAGAACGGGCTCGCGATGCGCGCGGGGCTGACGACGCTGGACATATTGGAGGACGAACAACTCGGCGCGCGCGCCACCGCGCAAGGCGACAAGTTGCGCCGGATGCTGAGGGAGCGCCTGTCCAAATACGAGATGGTGGCGGAAGTCCGCGGTCTCGGACTGCTCAGCGCTCTCGAATTCAAGCCGCCGCGGTCGCTCCTGCTGCGCGCCCCTTTCGAAGCGTTCAACCTGATCCATCCCGGAATGTTCGGACAGGTGGTGGTGATGCGGCTCTTCAGGGACCATGGCGTCCTCAGTCAGATCTGCGGCAACGACTTCATGAGCTTGAAGGTCGCGCCGCCGCTGATCGTGACGGACGCGCAGATGGATCATTATGTCTCGGCCATCGAGGCCGTGGTCGGCGACATGCATGGTTCGCCGGCCTTCTGGTCCGAACCATTGGGCATTGCGCGCCGCGTCTTGGCGACGGCCTAGAGATGGAGCGCTCATTGAGAATAAGCGGCGTTGGCAGTGCTTTGCCGGAATATCGCTACCCGCAGGAAATTCTGACCCAGGCCTTCAAGAAGTATTGGGGTTCCCGGCTCGAGAATCCGGAACAATTCGAGCGGCTGCACGCGCATATGAAGGTGGCCACGCGGCATCTCGCCTACCCGATGCATCGCTATCTTGAGTTCACCACCTTTGGCGACACCAACGCCGCCTGGTTCGAGGCCGCGCAAGAATTGGGCGAACGCGCCATCGACAATGCGCTCGAACATGCAGGGCTATCGCGCCGCGACTTGCACGCGCTCTTCGTCGTTTCGGTCACGGGCGTCGCGAGTCCCTCGCTGGACGCGCGATTGATCAACCGCATGGATCTGCGTCCCGACATCAAGCGCACGCCGATCTTCGGCGTCGGCTGCGTCGGCGGCGCTCTGGGCCTCTCCAGAGCCGCGGACTACACTTTGGCCTATCCCGATCAGAACGCCGTTCTGCTGGCGGTCGAGACCTGCTCGCTGACGGTTCAACGCGACGATCTTTCGACGACGAATTTGATCGCGACCGGACTATTCGGTGACGGCGCCGCCGCCGTGATCGTCTCCGGCTCGAGGGTCGGGACGGGTGGAAAGCCGGACGGCGGACCTGAAATCCTCGGCAATGGGTCGTTCTTCTATCCGGGCACCGAAGAGATCATGGGCTGGGACATTTCGGAAGAAGGCTTCAAGATCGTCCTGTCGCCGCAACTGATGGATCTCATCCGGCGCAATCTCGGCCGCGACGTCGACGCGTTCCTCAAATCCCACGGCCTGACGCGCGGTGACGTCGGAAACTGGGTGATCCACACTGGCGGCCCTCGTGTCCTCGAAGCCATGCAGGACGCGCTCGGCTTGAAGCAGAGCGATGCGCAGCTTTCCTGGGACAGCCTAAGCCGCATCGGCAATCTGTCATCGGCGTCCGTGTTGATGGTGCTGGAGGACAGCGTCAAGAACCATCGGCCGGCGCCGGGGACTTTGGGGGTGCTGCTCGCCATGGGGCCTGGTTTTTGCTCCGAAATGCTCTTGCTGCGATGGTGACGCCGACGCAAACCGACGTGGTCGTCATCGGCGGCGGTCCCGCCGGTCTGGTCGCGGCGCTCGCCGCCCGCCGAGCCGGAGTCGATGTCTGCGTCCTGGATCGTGGCGTTCCTCCGATCGACAAGGCGTGCGGCGAGGGCCTGATGCCGGATGGCGTCGCGGCTCTGCGTCGGCTGGGCGTCAGGCTCGACCCCGAGCAAGGCGCGCGGTTTCGCGGCATCCGCTTCCTGGATGACCGGCACGTCGCCGAGGCCACCTTCCCTGGGGAAGCCGGTGTCGGAATCCGCCGCACGCGGCTGCACCAACTTCTCATGGAGAACGCACAGGCCGCCGGCGTGACGACCCTGTGGCGGGAGAAGGCGACGGCTATCGAGTCGAAGGGCGTTCGCATCGGCGATCACCTCATCGAATGCCGCTGGATCATCGGCGCCGATGGCGTCGTCTCCCAGACCCGTCGTTTGGCCGGGATGGGAGCCATCCGGGAGAATGGCCGCCGCATCGGCCTGCGCATGCACTTTCGCGTCAAACCTTGGACGGATTTCGTCGAAGTCCACTGGTCCAAGGGCGAACAAGCCTATGTGACGCCGGTCGGCGCGGAAGAGGTCTGCATCGCGCTGCTCGGGTGCGCGCGGGAGGTCGGCTTCGCCAATCTCGCGGACAGGTTTCCCCGACTCGGTGAACGCCTGCGCGGTGCGGAGCCGGCAAACGTCGCGCGCGGCGCCTTCACGGGGACGGTTCGCCTGCGCCGGGTTGTGTCCGGCAATGTCGCGCTCATCGGCGACGCCTCTGCCGCCATCGACGCGATCACGGGCGACGGGCTCGCGCTCGCCTTTCGGCAGGCCGCGGCGTTAGGCGAGGCGCTACGACAAGGCGATCTCTCGCGCTATGAGGCGCGGCATCGCCAGATCTGCCGGACGCCATTCCTCATGGCGCGTCTGCTGCTCTTGATGGATCGCCACGACACCTTGCGCAAACTCGCCTTGCAAGCGTTGGCGGGGCGCCCCGCGATTTTCAACCGCTTGCTCGCGACCCATGTCGGCGCAAGGCATCCCGCCGCCGCCTCCCTCGACGTGGTGGCGTTGGGAGTGGGCTTGCTGGCCCACGCCGCGACGTCGCGCTCGCGGAGCGCGGCGCCATGATCTGGCTCGCGACGCGCCTTGCCTTTCATAATCGCGCGCGTCTGCTGGTGACGCTCTTCGGCGTCGTGTTTTCCGCCTATCTGACGCTCGCGGAGACCGCCCTTTATATCGGGATGATGGAGAACGCGACCTCGATCATCCGTCACTCCGGCGCCGACCTTTGGGTGGCGTCGAAGGGCGTTCAGAATTTCGATTTCGCCAAGCCTTTCCCGGACGAGCGGCTGAAATTGGCACAAGGGCGCGCGGAGGTGGCGTGGGCGAAGCCCATCAGCCTGAGCTGGGGCTTCCTCAAACTTCCGGACGGGGCGCAGGAACTCGTCGAAATCATCGGCTACGATCCCGCCGCTCCGGTCGGAGGCCCTTGGGACATGGCGAGCGGCGCGCCCGGCGACGTGGGCGGGGGCGAGAACATGATCGTCGACGAGAGCGCCGCCCAACGCTTGGGGGAACTTCGTCTCGGCAGCCTGTGGGAACTCAACGATCGTTCCATCAAACTCGTCGGCCTCTCGCGTTCGGCCAAGACTTTCACCACGGCGCCGATCGTCTTCACTTCCTACAGGCTGGCGCAGGACATGACGCCGGACGTCTCGCGCCAGGCGGCGGCCGCCTACATCGCCATAAAGCTGCGAAACCCTGCTGACGTCGAGCGCGTCGCCAAGGCCCTGCGCCACGATTTGCCGGACAACGAAATTCTGACGACGAGCGCCTTCGTCGAACGGACGATACTCTACTGGACGGTACAGACCGGGATGGGCGCGGCCTTTTGCCTGACGGCCGTGCTCGGCCTCGTCGTCGGCGCCGGGACCATCGGTCAGACGGTATTCGCCAACACGATGGAGCATCTCGGCGAATTCGCGACGTTGAAAGCGATGGGCGCGACGGCGCGTGACCTCAATACGATCATCCTCGCGCAAGCCGCCATCGACGCCAGCGTCGGCTTCTGGATCGCCACGCCGCTCGCGCTGCTGAGCAAGGCTCCGTTGGAGAAGACGGGGGTCACGCTGGCGGTCGATCTCAAGCTGATCGTCGCGCTGTTCTGCGTCACGCTCGCCGTCGCGCTGGCCGCGGCCTATTTCTCGATCCGACGCGTGCAAAATCTGGATCCCGCGACAGTGTTCAGGAGTTAGCATGAGGCCCATGCTCGAAGCGCGCGCGCTCTCCAAACATTACCAACAAGGATCAATCGCCGTCGCCGCCGTCGACTCTGTGTCCTTCTCGGTCCTGCCCGGCGAGATCGCATTGATTATCGGTCCTTCCGGCTCGGGAAAATCGACCCTGCTGTCGATGCTCGGCTGCATTCTCCGGCCGACCTCCGGCGCGATCCTTCTCGCCGGACGCGACGTCGGCCGATTGTCCGATCGGGAATTGCCGCGCATCCGCGGCAGATGTTTCGGCTTTGTGTTTCAGTCCTTTCACCTCTTCCCTTTCCTGACGGCGCGCGAAAACGTCGAAACGGCGTTGCGCCTGCGCAAGGTTTCCGCAAGCGTGCGCCGGGAGCGCACAGTCGACCTGTTGGCGCGTTGCGGTCTCGAAGACCGAATGGACTTTTATCCGGCAAGTCTGAGCGGCGGCGAAAAGCAGCGCGTCGCCATAGCCCGCGCGCTCGTCGGCGACCCCTTCATCCTGCTCGCCGACGAGCCGACGGCGTGCCTCGACTCCGCGAACGGCGAGATCGTCTTCGAGATGCTGCGCCACTTCGCACAGGAGGAGGGAAAGGCCGTCGTCATGGCCAGCCACGATCCGAAAGCCCGACGCTTCGCCGATCGCGTCTATAGCCTAGCGGACGGCCGCATCGAGGTCGTGACGGACTGAAAACCCCATCAACCCGCGCGCGGGATCGAGCAAAAAACATCGAAAAACACCGCCGTCTCGACTGAAACGCGCCTCGAACGCGCAAAACCAGCTTCGGCGGCGGGACGCCGCAAGCGCGCGTCCTCGTGTTTTCCAGTCACGTTGCTCGTGACAATCTTCTGGTTCAGCCCGGCGTCACACAAAAAGAGGCCGCCGGAAACGCCAGCGGCCCAAGTCTGGGAGGAGTGCCCAAGGAGGAGAAGGACACCGCTGCAAGTATACTCGGATGCGCGTGAAAATCTCGTGCATTCTTTGTGCTGGAGTAAGAATTCGAATTTGTGTTGCCGATATGTCACATTTAATGGCCGAAATGCGTCTATCCCATGGCAATCGCAAGGTCTCGCTCGACCTAATTTTGGAAGCCCCGCTGGTCATTTCCGCCGCGAATTTGGCTCAGCGCCGCCTGTATACTCCGCCACCTGCCACCGCGGCTACGTCTCCGCCCGGTCTCTAAGTAATTATACGTAATTTCTGGGAACAGCGTTTCTGTTACTTCAAGTTATCCGCTCCATTAAAGCGTCGCGGCGCCCTTCGTAGATGGATTATTAAGCATTTTCACGCAACTTCTGCGTGTTCGAAGAAAGTGACAGTCCGATGTTGAAATTAAAGCACTTCTTTTTCGACGCGCGCGGTTCCGCCTGGAAGACATTCGCGGTCGGCGCTGCAATTCTAGGGCTGATCAGCGTGGTCGCCGCGGATATGATGTCGCGTCTGGTTGAAAAGGGCGCGCTGCTGGCAATCGTCGTCATGCGGTGGGACCAAAACCTCAAGCGGCTGGCCAGCACCGCCGCCGCAGGCGAGCCAAACTCGGTTGTGACGAAGGCTGTGGGCAATGTCGGCGTCGCCATGAGCCCGACGGCGGCTATCCCGAGTCTGATGTCGGCTTCACGCTGCGACGACGCCAGTCAAGCCGTATTGATGACGCGCAGCATTGGGGTGGAAGGGACGACGACGACCCCGATCGCCACGCCAGAGCCGCCCTGCAATTAATGCCTTCAACTCCTGCTCGCGGGGAAGCGCATGTCGCATCGGCCGGCCAATTTGACGCGGGTTCAAAACCCGGCGCCATTTATTGAACGCGCCGCCACTGGTCGGCGGCGAAGCCGCGAGGATCGACTTTTTGGGACTGTTTGATGCGCGCCTTGCGTCCCACGCATTCCCACGAGTGAATAGTATCGTGACCCGTCACGACCATGGGCACGAAAGCTTCGTTGGGGTTTTCTTTGCAATAGGTGGTGACGCTCGGCGGCATGCGTCTCAAGTCGGCTTTGGCGCAAGGGATATTTGCCCCGTGGTTGCACAGCCAGACCGAACCGCTCATGCAGCGATAAACGGTGCTCCTAACGACGAAGCCGGCGTCGTCCGCCGACTCTAGGTTGAAAAGCCGGTGCGCCGCGGGAAGCAGCGCCGCGGGGATAGGTTTCACGCGATCGTCGTTACCCGCCTTCGCGCAATAGGCGTTAAGGTCCTGTGCGCGCGCTGTCGCGGTGAGCGCCACCGGCATGGCTCGAGCCATCGAGACGATCACCCGCGCGAGGACGGATCGAAGCATCATATTCTTTCTCCGCCCAACAGCTTTTGGCGGCTTCGGATTCGCATTCCCGTCCGGGAAGGAAGAGGGCGCCAGAATAACCAGAAGTGGGCGCGGCTGAAAAGCGCCTTTGTCGTCTGAAAGCGCGGCATCCCGATGGAGGATACAAATGGCCTTACCCCCAATCGACCCACTAATTGCGATGGGCGTCGTTCTTTCAACCGCCATGACGGACGCGGTCTATGTGATGTTCAACGCGGCCGTTTCGTCTCGCAGACGATTTGCCGCGGCCAACTGGAGTAGCCTCTGGTATTTGCTGTCCGCATTCGCCGTCATCAGCTACACGTCGAATTGGGCTTACGTCCTTTTCGCGGCCGTGGGCTCATGGTTGGGCGGCTTCCTGTCGATCACCGCGCTTAACCGCTTCGCTCCATCGCGACGCGGATGAAGTCTGAAAGTGGCGTCGCCGCCGGTGAAATCGTCTTCGAGGATGTGTCCTTCACCTATCCAAATTCGCAACGTCCCCTGTACCAAAAGCTAAAGCTCACGATACGCGCCGGAGAGCGCGTCGGACTCGTGGGCGCCTCGGGCGCCGGCAAGACGACGCTGGTGAAGCTTCTATTCGAGACGCGAGCGGAGCGGATCGACGCCCTTGATCGAACAGGCGAGGTCGAGCACGAAACGCAATAACGCCGATCCAGCCGCCGCGAGGCCCCATGTTCAGCGAAGATGCGCCGGCGCTTGAGGGTTGTTCGCGGGATTGGTGTCGTGTTTCGACACTTTTGTGATCACGCCGCCGCCGACGAGAGGCAATAAATCCGCCTCGAGCGCGTCGGCTTTCGCCTTGGCGTAAACCTCTCTGCCCTCGACATAAAAGGTGAAGGATTTAAGGTGTTTCGCCTTCTTGACCGGGTCTTCGATCGTCACCTTGGTCCATTTGTAGAGCGGATAATGTTCAACGCCCTGCTTTTCCGCCTCCAAGACGTAATCCGCGAAGGCGTCGAACTGGCTTTTCAGCGCCGCGCGATGCTTCGACAGAATGTCCGCGACGGGTTTGACGGCCGGGTCGCCAAGATCGCGACGCAGGATTTCCGCGTAATCGTCGCTGACATTGATCCGCACCTGATATTCCCATTCGTCGGGCATGATCGATCTCCCCTGGTGTTCGCGGCAATACGCATTGCGCATTGCCAATCTCTGTTTTCCTACTAATTTAGTATATTTCAGAAAGCAAGGTCGTCGAAACCTGATCGTTGGTCGCCGCCGATTTCAATCGTCCAATCCACGCGAGCGACTCGAGGCTGAAATGACGGCGGCCCGCGAACGACAACATCTATCCCAACAATTAAAATAGCCGCCGCGTCGAATCAAATCCAGTTTGACCCGCTGTCTTGCGTTGTCAAAGAAAGACCGATGCCTTTTCTAGGCGGTCGGCGATATATTGTAGCTGAGTCGTTTCAGGCGGCCCTAAACGCGGCATGCCTTTACCCGCGGGCGAGAGGATGCGCTGATGTCCAAAAAATACCTGATGTGGATTATCGCGGCCATCGTCGCTGCCGGCGGTTTCTTCGGCTACCAATATTGGCGGGATTTGCAGTCCGCGTTGCCGAAAGGAATCGCCTCGGGCAACGGCCGGATCGAGGCGAAGCTTGTGGACATCGCCGCCAAGGAGCCCTTGAGGGTCAAGCAAATCCTCGTTGACGAAGGCACCCTCGTCAAGCCGGGCGACGTGCTGGTGCGAATGGACACCGCGACGCTGCAAGCGCAACTGGCCGAGGCGAGGCTGAACGTCGCGGCCACGCGGCAAAAAGCGGCGATCTCCAAGGCGTCGATCAACAGGAGCAAGGCTCAAATCGAGCTCGCCAAGATCGAGGTTAAACGCAGCACCGCGCTCGTCGCGGAGCGCGCCGGCTCCCAGCGGGAACTGGATATGCGCAGAACGGCGCTGCAAACAACCTCGGCCGGCCTTGAGGAGGAGGAAGCCAAGCTAAGCACGAATGAGCAGGAGGTTAAAGTCGCCGAGGCGAACGTGGCGACGATCCAAACCCGCATCGACGACGCGACGCTCACATCCCCGGTCAAGGGGAGAGTGCTGTATCGACTGGCCGAAGTCGGCGAGGTTCTGGGGGCCGGCGGAAAAGCGCTGACGCTGGTGAACCTCGACGACGTTTATATGGAAATATTTCTTCCTTCCGAACAGGCCGCGAGACTGAAGATCGGCGCCGAGGCCCGGCTTCACCATGGACGCTGTTCCGGGCCGCGCCATCGCGGGATATGTCAGCTTCGTATCGCCCGAAGCCCAATTCACCCCGAAGCAAGTCGAGACGAAGAGCGAGCGCGACAAGCTGATGTTCCGAGTCAAGATCCGCGTCCCGGAAGAGACGGTGGAGTCTTACATCGACATCGTCAAAACGGGGATGCGCGGAGTCGGCTATGTGAAGCTGAATGATTCCGCGGTTTGGCCAGCATCGCTGGGGGAGGTTGTGGAGCCAAGGAAGAACGGACCGGCGCGGCCTTAGAGCAAGTTCCGCAAAAGTTGACAGACTTTTGCGATTAGAACTTGCTCCAGCATTTTGATTTGCGCGATTTCTTATCGTTCGAACGATTCCGTTCGAACGGAAAGCGCGCTAAAGGCCCGCAAACTCGGTTATGAGGCCGCGACGCGCCGGAGAGCCAGTTAATGGAAGGGCGGAATCAAGGTTGAAGTG
>PLZT01000652.1 GCA_003152255.1 Methylocystaceae bacterium
TGACGGACGCGGTCTATGTGATGTTCAACGCGGCCGTTTCGTCTCGCAGACGATTTGCCGCGGCCAACTGGAGTAGCCTCTGGTATTTGCTGTCCGCATTCGCCGTCATCAGCTACACGTCGAACTGGGCTTACGTCGTTTTCGCGGCCGTGGGCTCTTGGTTGGGCGGCTTCCTGTCGATCACCGCGCTTAACCGCTTCGCTCCACCGCGACGCGGGTGAAGTCTGAAAGTGGCGCGACGCAAGGAACCGCTTGCGGGAATCGGGCGCGGCTACAACGAACCCCGCGGCGCGATCGGCGCCGCTTCGGGGCCCAGGATCGCACAATCAATGACAGTTTCCTATCGATCCAGTATGATATATGCTCCGGTAGAGCGATGGGGAAGTTTTCCAGGTCTGATAAAGTCAAAAAAACCGATCGCCCGCGCCGCCGCGCGAGGATCAGGAAACTTCGCATCGTGACCGTCTCGCGAAGCGTCGTCATATGTGAGGTCGAGCCCTAAAACACCTTGCGGGCGGGGCTGAATCGTCGCTTCACGACAAGCAATGGCTGACGCGTCCGTGGCGAACAATTATTTTTCAAGAGGGTGTTCCGCCATCTTCCAACAGCACTCATCTCGCCATTCACGGCGGCCCTCATCACGATCTGAACGAGCAGTTTCGCCATGACCCTTGACGCCTATCGAGACACCTTTCGCTTCGCGGCGCGCTACTGGCTGCTGTCTCCGCGCCTTTTCGGTCTCATGATCGTGGCGCGGATCGCCTCGAATCTGGTCGATATTTTTGTTCCGCTCGCCTCGGGCGCGCTTGTCGACACATTGGCGTCGGGCAGCGGCGATCCGACCGCCGCTCTGCGGGCGCTTGCTCATCTCATCGGTCTGGTGGTCGCCTTTCATGCATTGCGCACGTTCGTCGCTTGGGCGCTCATCTATGTGTCGTCGCGCGCGATGGAGGCTCTGGTGCGAGACGCCTTCGCCCGCGTTCAACGTTTTTCCTCGGACTGGCATGCCAATTCCTTCGCCGGCGCCACGGTGCGCAAGATCACGCGCGGCATGTGGTCGTTCGACCAGCTCAGCGATACGCTGCTTTTTGGAATTTTTCCCGCAGCCGTCGTTGTCATCGGCGCGACAACGCTGCTCGTGTCGCGCTGGCCGTTGCTCGGCGGCGTCGTGGCGATTGGAATTGCGGTCTATCTTTCGATCAGCGTGAGCCTCTCGATCTATTGGATCGCGCCCGCCGGACAGGCACAGCAGCGGCTCGACTCGGCGCTGGGCGCGAGACTCGCGGATGCGCTCGCGGGAAATCAGGTCGTAAAGGATTTCGCCGCGGAGACGCGCGAGGATGCGTCCTTCGCGGCGTTGACGAGAGAGTGGCGGCAGGCCGCGCGCCTCAACTGGAACCGAGACAACACGACGGGTTTTTTTCAAAGTCTCACGCTTATCGCGATGCAGGCGGCCTTGCTGGGGTCGGGCCTCATCTTATGGTCGCGGGGCAGTTTTTCCACCGGGGATGTCGTCAGCGTCATCGGCTTCCAGGGGCTGCTCAACGCCTATCTGCGGGACTTTGGCCAGCATGTGCGCAATGTTCAAAAGGCCGTGAACGAGATGGAGGACGTTGTCGGCTTCGACGTCCGCGCGCCGGATATAATCGAGGCGCCAAACGCACGCTCGCTACGTGTCTCCGCCGGTGAAATCGTCTTCGAGGACGTGTCCTTCGCCTATCCAATGTCGCAACGCCCGCTTTACGAAAAGCTGAAGCTCACGATCCGCCCCGGAGAGCGCGTCGGCCTCGTGGGCGCCTCGGGCGCCGGCAAGACAACGCTGGTGAAGCTTTTACAACGTTACTACGATATCGACGCCGGGCGCATTCTCGTGGATGGGCAGGACATCGCGCTGGTCACGCTGGCGTCGTTGCGCCGCGCGATCGGAGTCGTGGCGCAAGACCCGATGTTGTTCCATCGTCCACTCGGGGAGAACATAGCCTTTGGCCGGCCAGAGGCGAAGCCCTCGGAAATCAAGCGGGCCGCGCGCCGCGCTCACGCCGATGTCTTCATCGACGGGCTTTCGGGCGGCTATGGCACGCTGGTGGGCGAGCGCGGCGTCAAACTCTCCGGCGGCGAACGTCAGCGCGTCGCCATCGGCCGCGCCATCCTCGCCGATTCGCCGATCCTCGTGCTGGATGAAGCCACCTCGTCCCTCGATTCCGTGTCGGAACATTATATCCGCGCCGCGATCGAGGAGTTGTCGCATGGACGCACGACTCTAATCGTGGCGCATCGCCTTTCAACGGTGCGGCAGCTTGATCGCATCCTCGTCTTCGCGCACGGCCGCATCATCGAGGATGGGACGCACACGGAGCTCTTGCGTCTCCCGAACGGCGTCTATCGGCGGCTGTTCGCGACGCAAGCGGGCGACGCCGACATCATCGACGAACGGATCGACGCCCTTGATCGAACAGCCGAGGTCGAGCAAGAAACGCAATAACGCCGATCCAGCGGCCGCGATGCCCCATGTTCAACGAAGATGCGCCGGCGCCTGCGGGTTGTTCGCGGGATTGGTGTCGTGTTTCGACACTTTTGTGATCACGCCGCCGCCGACGAGAGGCAATAAATCCGCCTCGAGCGCGTCGGCTTCCGCCTTGGCGTAAACCTCTTTGCCGTCGACATAAAAGGTGAAGGATTTAAGGTGCTTCGCCTTCTTGACGGGGTCTTCGATCGTCACCTTGGTCCATTTGTAGAGTGGATATTGTTCAGCGCCATGCTTTTCCGCCTCCAAGACATAATCCGCGAAGGCGTCGAACTGGCTTTTCAGCGTCGCGCGATGCTTCGACAAAATATCCGCGACCGGTTTGACGGACGGGCCGCCAAGATCGCGGCGCAGGATTTCCGCGTAATCGTCGCTGACATTGATCCGCACCTGATATTCCCATTCGTCGGGCATGATCGATCTCCCATGGTCTCCGCGGCGACACGCATGCGCGTCGCCAATCTCTGTTTCCTACTAAGTTAGTATATTTCAGAAAGCAAGGTCGTCGAGACCGGATCGTCACTCGCGGCCGATTTCAATCGTCCATTCGGGGCCGGAGCCGACGCCATGCTCTCGCGCGAAATTGCCGAGGTTGAGCGCCACGGCCATATTGAGCAGGCTGTTCACATAAATGAGCGGCGCCTTTGGCGGAACCTCGCCAAAGGTGCGCCGATATGGCGCGATGCTCTCGGCGATGAGCCCCTCCTCGCGGTAAAAGCGCACGCGAAAGTTTTGTCCCAACTCGGGCTTCAATTCATCGAACAACGGGCACGGTTCAAACCAGAGTAACACTTTCA
>PLZT01000412.1 GCA_003152255.1 Methylocystaceae bacterium
GCGGCTCGGCTCGATCCGATCCAGGCGCTGCGCTATGAGTGAGGACCGCATGAAGAAAATGGCATCGTTGTTGCTCGCCTTGGCGCTCGCTGGCGGCGCGGCCCCTCTCGCGCGGGCTCAGGAAGGCCAGAGCGACCTCGCGGCCGCCGGCCATGATTTCGCGCTAAAAGTCTGCGCGGCCTGCCATGTCGTGGCCACGGACCAGATATCGCCGCCGATCCTGAAGCCGCCCGCGCCGAGTTTCGTGGCGATCGTCAGGCATGGCGACGTGTCCGAGGCCTCATTGCGAAAGCTCCTGAGCACGCCGCACGGCAATCTCGGACGGAGCGCCAAAATGCCCAATCCTCAGCTCGCCGATTTTCAAATCGACAAAGTCGTCGCTTATCTTCTCAGCTTGAAGAGCGGCAAGAGCTCCGCCAAATAGGGCGACGAAACAGGAGATGCGCCTTGGACGATAGATCGCTCGATCAAACAGCGGAAGCCAAGACCCAGGCCAGCGCGCGCTACATCCGCTTCTTCAGCGAGATCGGCATCGAGGACGTTCCGCTCGTTGGCGGCAAGAACGCCTCGCTTGGCGAGATGTTCCGGGAGCTCACGCCCAAGGGCATCGCCGTTCCGAATGGCTTCGCGATCACCGCCGAGGCCTATCGCCATGCGCTCGAGGCCGCCGGCGCTTGGCCGGCGTTGAAAGAGACGCTCGTCGGACTCGATGTTTCCGATGTCGACGATCTGGCGCGCCGCGCCGCGCGGGCGCGCGAGATCGTCTACGCCGCCGCCTTGCCCGCCGATCTCGACGCGCAAATCCGCGAGGCGCTGGCGCGATTGACCGCCGAATACGGCTCCAAGCTTAGCGTCGCGATCCGCTCGTCGGCGACGGCGGAGGATTTGCCGAGCGCCAGCTTCGCCGGGCAACATGACAGCTATCTCAATGTGCGCGGCGAAGCCAACGTGCTCGACGCGGTGCGCCACTGCTTCGCGAGCCTGTTCACCGATCGGGCGATCCGCTATCGCGTCGACAATGGCTTCGACCATTTCAAGGTCTTCAATTCCGTCGGCGTCATGAAGATGGTTCGCTCGGACCTCGCCTCTTCCGGCGTCATCTTCACGATCGACACGGAGACCGGCTTCGAGGATGTCGTGTTCATCACCGGCGCGCTCGGTCTTGGCGAGAATGTGGTGCAAGGCGCCGTCGATCCCGACGAGTTCTATGTGTTCAAGCCGACCTACCGCGCGGGGAAAAAGGCGGTGCTGAAGCGAACGCTTGGCGGCAAGAAAATCAAGATGATTTTTTCGGACGGCGGGCGCGTCACCACACGCAATGTCCCGACCGACCGCAAGGAGCAGCAGAAGTTCTGCCTCACGGACGCTGAAGTGCTCGCGCTCGCCGGCCAGGCCATCGCGATCGAGGAGCATTACAGCGCCAAGGCGGGCGTCCACCGTCCGATGGACGTGGAATGGGCCAAGGACGGCGTGGACGGGCGGCTCTACATCGTGCAGGCGCGTCCGGAGACCGTGGCGTCGCGCCGCGACCGCAATTTCATCGAGGAATATCGGATCGAGAAGCACGGTCCGGTCAGGATCGAAGGCCGCGCGGTCGGCGCCAAGATCGCCTTCGGCAAGGCGCGGGTCATCGAACATTTGAGCGAATTGTCGCAATTCCTGCCCGGCGAGATTCTCGTCGCCGACACCACCTCGCCCGATTGGGGCACGGTGATGAAAATCGCCGCCGGCATCGTCACCAATCGCGGCGGACGCACCTGCCACGCGGCGATTGTCGCGCGCGAACTGGGCATTCCCGCGATCGTCGGAACCGACGCCGCGACGCGCGCGATCCGCACGGGCGAGATGATCTCGGTCTGTTGCGCCGAGGGCGACGTCGGCAAGGTCTATGAGGGCGAGATCGAGTTTTCGATCGAGAAGACCGATCTGTCGAATCTGCCGCGGCCCGCGACGCATGTGATGATGAATGTCGGCAATCCCGAGAGCGCGTTTTCGCTCTCCGCGCTGCCCAACGACGGCGTGGGCCTCGCCCGCATGGAGTTCATCATCACCGACTCCATCAAGGCGCATCCGATGGCGCTCATCCATCCCGAAAGGATCGCGGACGCGCGCGAGCGCGCCGAGATCGAGCGGCTGACGGAATATTATGCGAGCCCCAGCGAATTCTTCACGCAGCGCCTCTCGGAGGGGGTCGCGACCATCGCCGCCGCCTTTTATCCAAAGCCGGTCGTCGTTCGCATGTCGGACTTCAAGACCAATGAATACGCCACGCTACTCGGCGGTCGCGCGTTCGAGCCGGTCGAAGCCAATCCGATGATCGGCTTTCGCGGCGCCTCGCGCTATTCTCACCCGGCCTATGCGGAAGGCTTCGCGCTCGAATGCGCGGCGATGAAGCGCGTGCGCGACGAGATGGGATTCGTCAATGTCAAACTGATGATCCCGTTCTGCCGCCGCGTCGAGGAAGCGGAGCGCGTCGTCGCGCTGATGCGCGATTTGGGTCTGGAGCGCGGCAAGGACGGGCTCGAAATTTACGTGATGTGCGAAATTCCCAACAATGTGATGTTGATCGACGAATTCGCGAAACATTTCGATGGATTCTCGATCGGCTCCAACGATCTCACACAGCTCACGCTCGGCGTCGACCGCGATTCGGAAATCGTCGCCTTCGATTTCGACGAGCGCGACGAGGGCGTGAAGGCGATGATCCGTCTCGCCGTCGCGGGCGCGCGGCGCAACGGGCGCCACTGCGGCATCTGCGGCCAGGCGCCCTCGGACTATCCTGAAATCGCCGAGTTTCTGGTGCGGCTCGGCATAGATTCGATCAGCCTCAATCCCGACACCGTGCTGCGCGCGACGACGCGCATTCTCGAACTGGAGCGCACGCTCGGCCGGGACCGACGATGAGCGACGCGCCGACCCTGACGAAGACGCTGCTCAATGGCGTGAAGCTCAACTGCCCCAGTTGCGGCGCGGGCGAGATTTTCGCGAGCTATCTCAAGCGGCGCGACACGTGCCCGCATTGCGGCGAGAGCTTTGTCGGCCTCGACGCCGACGACGGCCCGGCGTGGCTGACGATCGGAATCGCCGCGCATATCGTGGTGCCCTTGCTGATCTTCCTGGAGCGCCGCGAATGGCTCGGCTATTACGCCGAGTTTCTCGTCGTGGTGGTCGCGACGGTTGCCATTGTGTTGCTCGTTCTTCCGCGCTCGAAGGGCTTCTGGATTTCAATTCTCTGGTGGAACTCAAAACCGAGAGACTGATAGCGTCGCCGAGATGAACCTTTTCCCTTGGGCTTGGGCCGCCTTCACGTTGACGGCGGCGGCCAGCCAGACTTTGCGCAACGCGGTGCAGCACGATCTCGTCCAGCACATCGGCGCGCGCAACGCGACATTCGTGCGCTTCCTGTTCGGCTTTCCCTTCTCCTTGAGCTTTCTCGCGCTGGCTTGCCTCGCGACGGGCGCGCTTGCGCCCATGCCGGGCGCGACCGCGCTTTTTTACGTCGTGTTCGCGTCGGCGGCGCAGGTTCTCGCGACGGCGCTGATGCTGCTGGCCATGCGCGACAATTCCTTCGTCGTCGCCACGGCGCTGACCAAGACCGAGGCCGTCCAGATCGTCGCTTTCGGCATGGTGTTTCTGGGCGATTCCGCGACGCCGGCGCTGTTGGTCGCGGTGACGCTCGCGACGCTCGGCGTCTTCGTGCTCGCTTTTCCGCGGGCGTCGATTTTCGTTCGGCGCGACGCGCGGTCGAACTGGCGGGCGGCCGCCTACGGACTGGCCTCGGCGGCGGCCTTCGGATTGTCGACGGTCGCTTTTCGCGCCGGCGTTCTGGCGCTCGGCGGCGCGTCCTTCGTCGTCGCGGCGGCCGAGGAGCTGGCGCTGGCGCTCACCCTGCAAACGCTCGTCATCTTGTGCTGGCTCGCTTTCGCCGACCGCGCCGGGCTCGCGGCGATCGCGCGCGAATGGCGCTCGTCGCTGTCGGCGGGATTTCTCGGCGCCTTCGCGACACAGTTCTGGTTCCTGGCCCTGGCGCTGGAGAGCGCGGCGCGGGTGCGCACGCTGGGCCTCGCGGAGGTGATCTTCGCGCAGCTCATCACCCACCGCTTCTTCGCGCAACGGACAAGCGGACGCGAAGCCTTGGGGATTCTCCTCATTCTGGCGGGCGTGGCGCTCGCGCTCAACGGCGGATGACGCTTGCCTTCGCGGCGCGTTAGGCGGTACACGGCGGCGACCCTTGGCCGACCGGCCGCGACCCTTGGCCGACCCTTTGGCCCGCGTTGGCGGGTGGAGCGGAAATTGAGCGAAACGTCCTCGCCCGTAAGACTCTTGCTCGTCGTCGCGGCCGCGCTGGTCGACTCCGACGGCCGCGTGCTGCTCGCGCAGCGCCCGCCGGGCAAGCAGCTCGCGGGCCTGTGGGAGTTTCCCGGCGGCAAGATCGACCCCGGCGAGCGGCCCGAGCAGGCGCTGGCGCGCGAACTTGGCGAGGAGCTTGGCATAGACGCCTGCGTCTCCTGCATGCAGCCGCTCGCTTTCGCCAGCCACGCCTATGAGGAGTTTCACCTGCTGATGCCGCTGTTCGTCTGCCGGCGCTGGGACGGGCTCGTGTCGCCGCAGGAAGGACAGGCGCTGCATTGGGCGCGCCCGCGCGACTTGCGCAAATTCCCGATGCCGCCCGCCGACGCGCCGCTGATCGACCCGCTGATCGCGCTGCTCGGCTAGTTTTTTCCGNNAAATCAAGGCGCGGATTGGAATCGCATGAACTACATTCGTGTCCAATGGCTTCACGAGACCCCTGAGGCCCCGGTTTTGGCCGTCAGCGAACTCGATGACCATCGATGGGAGAGGCGCAAGGTCGAGGTGTTCGCGGATGGCTCGAAAGGCTATGCGACGAAGGGCGAGGAGCGCGGTGGAACGCGTCTGGGACTTGTCCCGCTACCCCCTTTCGATGAAATCGCCGCCGATCCACAGTTCCTCCCCGAGGAAATTACCGAGGAGGAATTTGAAGCGGTCTGGCGAGCCCGGCTCGAAACCGGCGTGCCCGGACTCAATTGATCCGCTTGATTCTTTTGACGCGTTTTCTGAACCCGAAGCAGTAACCGCCAAGCTTGGAAACATTCTGTGTTGTTGGAGAGAGCCTTGACGAAACAAGAAGATCCATCGATCACGGCGGCGCATCGGCGCCCGTTCGACGAGCGTTTCGGCGCGGGCAAGCAGCTCCGCGACGCGGTCTCGCGCGAGAGTCTCGCGGAGTTCTCGGCCGGGGATCGCGATCCCATCGCCATTTTCGACGAGACCAACAAGGGCCGGCTGCCGAGCCTCATACCGATCCGCCGACAGCGCATGTCGCAGTCGCCCTTCGCCTTTCTGCGCGGCGCCGCCGCTCTGATGGCCTTCGATCTCGCGGGACAACCGAGCCCCGGCATCAAGCTGCAGGCCAGCGGCGACTGCCATTTGATGAATTTCGGCGCCTTTCTTTCGCCGGAAGGCAACGCGCTGTTCGACATCAACGATTTCGACGAGTCGCTGCCCGACGTCGATTTCACCGCCGATCTCAAGCGGCTCGCCGCTAGTTTCGCGGTGGCGGCGCTGGCGGCCGGCGACACCGACAAGACGGCGCGGCGCATCGCCAAGAACGTGGCGCTGGCCTATCGCGAGCGCATGGCGAAACTTGGCCGCCTTTCGCCGCTGGAGGCCTGGCATTCGCGGATAAATCTGACGCAGGAAGGCGACGGACTGTTCGACGGCGACCTCGCCAAGAAGCTTCGACTCGCCGCCGCGCAAAAACACGCCGACCGCCAGGAGGACGCCAATTTTCCCCATATCGCTCGCGACGCCGCGACCGGCGCCTGGCGGATAAAGGACAATCCGCCACTGATCTATCATGTGCCGGACAAGGAAGACCCGTCCATTCACGTGGACATTCCGACGGTGTTCGCCGGCGTGGTGGACACTCTGGCGCCGGAGATCGCGACCCTGCTCGCCCGCTACAAACTGGCGGATTCGGCCTTCAAGGTGGTGGGCGTCGGCAGCGTCGGCACTTATTGCGCGATCGGACTGTTCGAAACGACGGACGGCGATCCGCTGTTCCTGCAGATCAAGGAGGCGCTCCCTTCCGCGCTCGAGCGCCTGCATGTGAAGCCCTGGCTGGGCCAGCAGGGCGCGCGCGTCGTCTCCGGCCAGCGCATCATGCAGGCCGCGACCGATATGTTCCTGGGCTGGACGACCGATCCAGCTTCGGGCCGGCAGTTTTACGTGCGCCATCTGAAGAACCGCCGGCTCGGCTCGATCAGCGAATTGCTGGAGACGAAGGCGCTGCCGCAATATGCGACGCTGTGTGGACGCACGCTGGCGCGCGCCCACGCGCGCTCCGCCGACGCCGCGACGATTGGGGGCTACATGGGCCGCAACGAGGTCTTCGCGGATGTGATCGCCTCCTTCGCCATGCTCTACGCCGCGCAAAACAAAAAGGATTTCGCGGCCTTCGTGGCGGCGGAGGGCGAGACGGCGTCTCCCGGGCAGGCGCGGGCCGCGCGGCCCGCGTGACGGCGGCTCGCCCTCGGGCCCGCCCTTGGCCGGGCGTCGCCGCGAACGCCGGTTAGCGCGCGAAAACGCCTCTTCCTTTCGCATTGCGGCGCGACCGTCGTCTTGACATCGCTGCGTCTCCCGCGTCGACTATGGAGCAACGCATGGCCTGCGTGATTCTCTGGGGGAGGCGTGACGATGCCGCGGCCGGGAAAATGGTGGATCGGATTGCCGATTCTCGCCGGGATTATTTATCTCGCCGGGGATTCGCTGACGCGGCGGATCGAGCTCGACCTCTCAAATCGCGCCGCCCAACTTCTCGCTGAGGAGAAAGGCGCGTTGGACGGCGCCGAGGTCGTCGCGAACGGGCGCGATATTGTTATTTCCGGGGTCGTGCTGTCGGCGCCAGGGCGCGACAAGGCGCTGCTCGCGATTGGCCAAATGGACGGCGCGCGCGCCGCGCTAGACCGTACGCGGCCCGTCGAAACCGTTCATCCCTTCGCTCTCAAGATGGAGCGCAAAGGCCTTCGCGTGACGTTGGAAGGCGATATTCCGCCGGGCGGGGAACGCGACAGGCTTCGCAAGGAGTTGATCGTTCAAGGTCTCGAGATTATCGACCATAGCCGTTACGCCGAGGGCGCGCCGGCGGTGTTCCCCGAACTCGCGGGGTTCGCGGCGCGGCGCCTCGCGGAAATGGACCCCGGCGTCGCGATGCTGAGCGACAATGCGCTTTCGCTGATGGGCGACGCGCTGCCCGAGATCGATCTGGAAAAACTGATCGCGGCGGCGAAATCGCCCCCCGAGGGCGCGCGGATCGAAAAGATGGAAATCTATCCGCCGCGCGTGTCGCCTTATGGGTGGAGCGCCGCGCGCAAGGGCGAGATGATCGCGCTGGAGGGCTTTGTTCCCAGCGGCGAAGCGCGCGCGCATGTCATCGAGAAGGCCGGGGCGATCGCGGCGGGCGCCGCGGTGAGCGACGCGATGCGGATCGGCTCCGGCGCTCCCTCGGGAGATTTTCTCGGCGCCGTCGACGTCGCGCTGGCCGAGCTTGGCAAATTGGCGAGCGGCAAGGTCGCGCTGAGCGACTCCGGCCTCAGCGTCGAAGGCGCCGGTAGGGCGAATGTGCTCGCCGCGATGATCGAGGAGGACGCAAAGGCGACTTTGCCGCGCGGATTCTCGTTGACGAAGATCGAGGTCGCCGACGGTCTGGCGTCGCCCTATGTTTTCGCCGCGACGCTCAAGGACGGAACGCTGAAGCTGACGGGTTATGTCCCCGACGCCGCCGCGCGTGACGAGATTCGCGCGGTCGCGAAAAAGGGCGCGCCGGGCGCCGCGGTGACCGACGAACTCAAACTCGCCGGCGGCGCGCCGAAGGATTTCGCGCGGGCGGTCGCCGCCGCCTTGCCGGCATTGGAGCGCCTTTCCAGCGGAGTGCTGACCTTTTCGGACAATGGGGTCGCGCTCAAGGGCGAGGCGCCCTTCGCGGGCGCGGCGGCGGACATTGGGCCTCGTCTGGCGAGCGCCCTGCCCCAAGGCTTCGCCTCCGCGGCCCAACTGACCGCGCGCGATCCCGGCCCGCCGCTGGACGCCGCCGAGTTGCAAAAGGCCATTAACGACGCGCTGGCCAAAACACCGCTGCTGTTCGAGGGTCCGGACGCGACGCTCTCCGACTCCGCGACGCCGGCGCTCGACGCGCTCGCGGCGCTGCTGCCGCGCGGTCGCGGCGCGCATTTTGAGATTATCGGTTATGTCGGCGGCCCCGGCATAGAGGAAGTCAACCGCGGCCTCGCCAAGCAAAGGGCGCGGGCGGTGATCGACCGGCTGACGGCATTTGGCGTCGATCCCGCCAACCTCGCGCCGGTCGGCGTCGCCGGACAAGCGCAAGGCGGCGCCGCGATCGAGGTCGTGGCGAAATGAGCGCCGCTTCGAAACAAGCCTGCTCGAAATGCGCGCGAGATGGAGACGGCCAATGCTTTACGTGCTGACTCTCGGCTGGGTTTGGTTCGCCGCCGCCGGCGCGCTGGGGCTCCTGGTGGGCTTCGCGACCGCGACGCGGGGACGGGGCGGAGAATTCTCCGGCTGGGGGGTGATCCTGGCGGCGTTCGGCGTGCTGGCCGGCGGCTTCGCCGGCGCGGAGCTTGGGCTGGTTCCCGACCGCGCCGGGCTGCGACTGGAGATCGGCCTGTTGGCCGCGCTGGCTTATTTCATCGGCCTGTCGATTGGCGGCGGCGCCAAAAGCCTTGCGGCGGCGCCAGCGGCCGCGCCGATGAAGCCGACGCCGGTGGTCGTGCGGGGACGCCCACGCGACGAGGAGCCCCCCGCCCCCAAATCCGCCACCCCCAACGCCCCCGCCCCCGAGCCGCCGCCCGCCAAGAGCGAGACCGCCGCCGCGCGGGAATCGGCGGCGAAGGCGTCGCCCGCGAAAAAGCACTTTCCCGGTCAGCCTCCCGAAAGCCTCGCGGCGCCGCACGGCGGTTCGCCCGACGATTTGACGAGGATCAAGGGCATTGGACCCAAAAGCGTCGAGAAGCTGCATGCGCTCGGCGTGTTTCACTTCGATCAGATCGCCGCCTGGAACATCGACAACGCGCGCTGGATTGGCGCGGCGCTCGCCGTTCCCGGCCGGGTCGAGCGCGGAAAATGGATTCAGCAGGCGCGCGAGCTTGTCGCCGCCAGGGAGTCGTCGCGATGAAGCGCTTGTACCCGAAAGGCGCCGCCGCGCTGGCGCTGGCCTTCGCCCTCGCGCTCTTTGCGCCGGCCGCCGCGCAAGACATGCTGCGCGGCGTCGATCTGACCCTGCCGGCCTATTCGCGCTCGGACTACAGCCGCGAGGAGATCGTGGCGCTGCTGAAGGCGCAAAAGCCGGACGCCCCGCTCGATCTTTCCGGCAAGAGCCTCAACGGCGCCGATCTCTCCGGGCTCGACTTCAGCCATGTGAATTTGCGCGCCGCGCGGCTGGTCAAGACGCGGCTCTCCGGCGCGAAGCTGGACGGCGCCATTCTCGATCAGGCCTGGATGCTCGAAGCGGATCTGACCGGCGCCTCGCTGGTCGGCGCGCATTTGTTCTCCGCGCAATTGCAGCGCGCGCGCGCCGACGGCGCCGATTTTTCGCGCGCGCGGATCGCCGGCGATCTCACGGGCGCCAGCCTGCGCGGCGCGAAATTCCGCGAGGCCAATATGGCGGCCGACATGAAAAACCAGTCGATGGGCCTGATGCGCGCCGTGCTCGCCTCGGCGATCGCCGAAGGCGCCGACTTCACCGCCGCCGATCTGATGAGCGCCGATCTGCGCTATCTGCACGCCGCCGGCGCGGATTTTTCCGGCGCCAGCATGCAGGGAGCCGACGCCGCCGGCGCCGATTTCACCGGCGCCAAATGGGACGGCGCCAAGGTTTCGGGGCTCGATCTCGACTCGGCGCGCATCGACGACGATGCGGTGGCGCTGCTCAAGGAAGCCAAAGGGCTCGGCCCCGCGCGCGCCAAATGACGCCGGGCGCCATCCGCATCGGCGTCGACCTTGGCGGAACCAAGATCGAAGCGATCGCGCTCGGCGCCGACGGCAAGGTTCTGGCGAGCCGCCGCGTGGCGACTCCCGCCCATGATTATGCGGCGATCGCGCGCGCCGTCGCCGATCTCGCGCGCGCGCTTGAAAGCGAAACCGGGGGCCGCGCCAGCGTCGGGATCGGCATGCCCGGCGCGATCTCGCCCAAGACCGGCCTCGTCAAAAACTCCAACACCGTGGCGCTCAACGGCCGCCCGTTCGACCGCGACATAGCCGCGGCGCTGGGAAGGCCCGCGCGGATCGAGAACGACGCCAATTGCTTCGCGCTATCGGAAGCCGTGGACGGCGCCGGCGCCGGCGCGCGCGTGGTGTTCGGCGTCATACTCGGCACGGGCGTCGGCGGCGGGCTCGTCGCGGGCGGCGCGCTGATGTCCGGACGCAACGGAATCGCCGGCGAATGGGGCCATAATCCGCTGCCGCTGATGCGCGAAGGCGAATATCCGGGCCGCCGTTGCTATTGCGGCCACGATGGCTGCATCGAAACATTTTTGTGCGGCGGCGGACTCTCGCGCGAGTTTTACGCACGGGCTGGCGTGTCGCTGAAGGGCGAAGAGATCGCCGCGCGGGCGGACGCCGGCGACGCCAACGCGCTCGCAAGCCTCGACGCCTATCGCGATCGGCTGGCGCGGGCTCTGGCAAGCGTCGTCAACATCGTCGATCCCGACGTGATCGTCCTCGGCGGCGGCCTCTCGAACATCGCGCGGCTGTATGACGGGCTGGAGCGGCTGGTCGAGCACTACGCCTTTTCGGACGCGCTGGAGACGAGGGTCTTGCGCAACGTCCACGGCGCCAGCGGCGGCGTGCGCGGCGCGGCGTGGCTGTGGGACGGGGTGCGTGGGGAGGGGGAGTAAGGCTTGATGGCGCCAGTATGAAACACTTGGCGCTCGTTGCACAACCCTCCCGCCGTGCCCCAGCCGCTCTCGCCGCTTGAAGTCCACCGTCGCGGCGCTAGTTGCACAAGCCAATGCCGGCGCCTTGACGCGCCAGGCTCTCCTTTCAGTCGTGTCTAATCGTCCGACAGGAGGCGCCGCGTCCGCGGCGCGAAAATAAAGGGAAACGCCATGAGCGATTACAACATAAATAAAAACGCCGACCTGTCGAAAAAGGAACCGGATAAATACTCCGGCATGCGTGAGTTGCACTTGGGGCTGAGCCCGAATGTTCTCCTCTGCGCCTTGGGCGGCGGAATTCTCGGAGCGATACTCTCGCTTTGGGCCACAACCGACGTAGGGGTCGTCGGGGCGACCGTGTTCGTCATGGCGATTCTGTCGGGCATCTTCGGCATGTTCCTCTGACGCCGCGCTAAAGCAAGTTCTTATGAAAGTTGTCAGACTTTTCGATGAGAACTTGCTCAAACTTTATGATTTCGAGCGATTAATTATCGCTCGCAAGCTTTTTGCGTGCGGCTGGCGCTCCAGTCGAGGCGCTGGCGGCGATCGTCTACATAAGACCTTTATTTTACCCAAGGCTTTCTTAAAGATTCCATGCGTTACTTGGCCACACGCGCCGACGGTCGCGCGGAACCACTCGCACCGAGCATTGCCTCATGGCTCAATTCAAACTCGATCTGCATCAGACATTTCGGCGGCCCTCTGAGCCAGGGGACAAGCAAGTCCAATCCCTCAGGCAGATGTATCGCGGTCGGATACGCGACGGCGCCAAATGGAGCTGGGCGTTCGCGCTTGTCGTGGTCCTGCTATTCGCCTTGGGATATGGCCTCAGCTATTTGCTGGCCCGCGCGCTCCAGCTCGCGGCCTGGACGCGGGGCTATAGCCTCGGCTATGCGCTGGCTCGCCCCCTCCCCGCCGCGCTTTGGTCGCGGTGGATTCGCCTGTTCATTTGGCGCTAGGACAAGCTTGCGAGGAAGCAGAACGGGACAATCCCGCCGGCGTCCGAAATGACGAAGGCCCTGTAGCGTCTCTACGCTACAGGGCCAACGATAGACTCCGCCTTGCGAAACATATTCTGGGAACACCCAGCTATTGGCAAGTGTGCGCCGCGCTTGGCCTTCGCGTACCGCGCCTTGCTCGACGATGTGTGATCGACGTTGGCGTGTCTTGAATAGTCGGTCTTGAATTTTTCGAGACGCCGGCGACCTTAGGCAGGCCGCGCCATAGTAACAGGCGGCGTCACGCTCCTCTCGCATGTTTCCTTTCGAAAGGGTTGGCTCCGGTTTGCCGCGCCGTTATTCGAGGTCCCTCTCGATCAGGGCTGGGGTTTCCCGCCCGCCCTCACGGCCGCGACATGACAAAATGATGAACCTCTAAAGTGCTTTGGTCAATCAAAAATCCGCCACTGCGACAATTTGTAATGCGCGCCGACCCGCCCCCGATTTTTTCGGTTCGCGATAAGAGTCCGCGCTCGGCTGGCGCGTTAACGCTTCATTAACGATTCGAGCGTCCACTGTCCTTCAAGAGCCGCGTCGCCCCTGATCCGCGGCTCAAGATTCGGCCCGGATCGAACTCCAACGATCCGGGCTTTTTCATTTCAAGCGAGCCCGCGGCGAAGGAACAAAACGCCAGACTTTCGCGACCGGCTTTCGCACAAAAATTCCCGACGAAATCAAGGCTCCGATATATTCGCGAAAGTCTGGATTCCGCATTGCGGCGGCGACCGCCCGGCGCTCGGCCTCGCCGGCCGTCCTGCTTGCTTTCATGCGCCCAATCATTAGTTTAGGCTGCAGCAAAAGCTTCTTGAACCAAGAGACCGGAAAATCATGACCTTCATCGAGTCCCATCTCGCGCCGACAGGACGCAAGAACGGGCACATCAAGCTGCACGGACCCGAGGATTTCGAGGCGATGCGCCGGGCCGGGCGGCTCACGGCCGAGGCGCTCGACATGCTGATCGAGCATGTGCGGCCCGGCGTCACGACCAAGGCGCTCGACGATCTTGTGTTCGACTTCGCCATGGCGCATGGCGCCTATCCCGCGCCNNCGCTGCGCGAGGGCGATATCGTCAACATCGACGTGACCTTTATCCTGGACGGCTGGCACGGCGACGCCTCGCGCATGTTCGGCGTCGGCGAAATCCCGCGCCGCGCCCAGCGTCTGATCGACGTGACCTACGAGTCGCTGCTGCGCGGCATAGCGGCGGTCAAACCCGGCGCGACCACCGGCGACATCGGCGCGGCGATCCAGACCTACGCCGAGGCCGAGCGCTGTTCGATCGTGCGCGATTTTTGCGGGCACGGACTCGGCCGGCTGTTCCACGACGAGCCGAATATTCTGCATTACGGCCAGAAAGGCCAAGGCGTTCCGCTGCGCGCCGGCATGTTCTTCACGATCGAGCCGATGGTCAATCTCGGGCGTCCACAGGTCAAGATATTGTCGGACGGCTGGACCGCGGTGACGCGCGACCGCTCGCTCTCGGCGCAATTCGAACATTCGGTCGGCGTGACCGAAACCGGCGTCGAGATATTCACCCTATCGCAGCTCGGGCGCGACAATCCCACTCAGGCGACGCCGCCCGCCGCTCCATGAGCCGCGCGCGCGACAGGCAAAGCGACAAGCCCGTGGCGGTCCAGGGGCTGAGCGAGGCGGCGACGCCGCATTTTCACGGCCACCGCCAACGCCTGCGCGACCGCTTCATGGAGGCCGGCGGCGCGGCGCTGGCCGATTACGAACTGTTGGAACTGTTGCTGTTTCGCGCCATAGCGCGCCGCGACGTAAAACCTCTGGCCAAGGCGTTGATCGCCCGCTTCGGCTCCTTTAGCGAGGTCATCGCCGCGCGCCCCGAACGGCTGCGCGAGATCGATGGGCTCGGCGAGGCGGCAATTTGCGAAATCAAGCTGGTCGAGGCCGCGGCGCGCAAATTGGCGCGCGGCGCGCTGGAGAAGCGCACGGTGCTCTCCTCTTTCATCGAGGTGATCGACTATTGCCGCACCGCCATGGCCTATGCCGAGCGCGAGGAGTTTCGCGTGCTGTTTCTCGACAAGCGCAACGGGCTGATCGCCGATGAAGTGCAGGGCGTCGGCACCGTCGACCATACGCCGGTCTATCCGCGCGAGGTGGTGCGCCGCGCTTTGGAGCTCGGCTCCTGCGCCTTGATCCTGGCGCATAACCACCCCTCAGGCGATCCGACGCCCTCGACCGCCGACATTCGCATGACGCATGACATCATAAACATCGCCCAGCCCTTCGGCATTGTCGTGCACGATCATTTGATCGTCGGACGCAATGGCCACTCCAGTCTGAAGGGCCTCAAGATGATCTAAGCCGCCTCAAAACTCCCCATGCGGGCGCGGCGCGAAGATGTTCGCCGGGCCGCCAGGACCGAGACTAAACGGCGCCTGTCTGATCCCGTGCTGCTGCCTCATCAGAACTGCCAATGGAGGCGTGCCGCGAAAAGATTCGCGGGACCGCGCGTTGCGTTGTAGCCGGGGTCGACGATGAGCTGATAGTCGACGCCGACCTTGATGTTGGGCGTCAGAGCATAGTTGTAATAGGATTCCAGGATTTTCTCGAGTCCATAGGCGGGCAATTGCCCATCGCCGATGAGGATGCCAAGGCCTCCGGCCGCGAAATAGGCCTCGTGCGAATTGGCAAGACCGTTGACGATGCCGGCGAAGCCGAGCGTGTCGTCCGGCCGGCCCCAGTCCTTGCCGGAAATCGACACCCCCGCCTGTACGGTGCGGTCGATGTCGGCGAAATCCCAAGGCTCCACGCTGCCATCGGTGTAGCCGGCACGCGCGAAGAAGCCCACATTGTCCGAAACCTGCTGTTCGAGATTGACGCTGACGCCCGGTCGGTTACGGAATTTGCGGTCCAAGGCGAGGGCGAGGCTCGGGTCCATCCCCAACCAGTTCGCGGCGTTCACCGCGTCCTGAAAATTGCCCATGCGACCGCGACTCAGGAAGCCGGTGACTTTCAGCTTGCCGGGCTGCCCCAAGAATTCGTGGCGCTCCTCGATTTCTCCGACCGCTTGAAACTGGCTCAAATTGGGGTCGAGGCCATAGGCTGGCCCATTGAGCGCCCCGCCCGCGGGCGTCGCCGAGAGGTCGAAAATCCCTGCGCGCACGGTCCAGCGGTCCTGATACCACTCCGCCGCCGCGCCATAGGTGTACCCCCAGGCGTCGCCAGCGTAGTCGAACGTCCCCGCGTTGATCAGCGCCCAGTTCAGAAAGTCGCTCTTGGGATTGTTGGCGTATTTGTTGGTGTCGAAAATATCGACGATGGCGAATTTGCCGACGGTGAACACGAGGCGATTTCTCGTCGGCTCTCCGGCGAATTGATTGATGTCGGACTCCACCTTTTGCTTCTCGCCGCCAAGGTCGACGAATTGACGCAGGAAGTAGCGCTGCACGCGCGTGTAGGCAAAGGCGTCGCCGAGCTTGTAGGACTCCCCGCTTGGGAAGCCGGCCGCCCCGTGGGTGTTGGCGACGCCAAAGCCCTGGTCGATTTCCGGGTTGATCCACAATTCGGCGCCTTGCCAAAGGCGCAGGCCAGCGTAAAGCGTGACGTCGTTGGTTTCTCGGAAGTCGCCCGCGAGAGGCAGGCTGTTCGGCCCGTTCGAGGTCGCGCGGATTCTGGGATAGCCTTGGCCGACGAAGGTGGCCTGACCGTGCAAACTGACGCGGTCTTCGTCCGCCAGTGTCCATCCGCCCGACCGCGCCTCGGTCGCTCCCGACGGCGCCCCCGCTGCTCCGTCGCCAAAATGGTAGTTCACGCCCAAGCGCACCGTTTGCAGGGCGAAATCCGCGCGGAAAACCTCGTTGTTGGTCGGAAAGGCGACGTTCTTCGCGCCGAAGTTGGAGTACAGATATTCGAGCTTAGCCGTCCAGTTCGTGATGAGCGGAACTTCCAAGCCGGCGCCAACGACCCACCCGGACCGCGACACGAAGGGAGAATCCGTCGTTCCACTCGAGATCTGCGTCAGCGTCTGCTGGTTCCGGGTCCAGGCGAAGCCGCCCGTGCCATATAGCAGCCAGTCGTTGAACACGTAGCCCAAGCGGCCCCGCACGGTCCCCGAAGCCTGCATCGCTTCCATATAAGTCGCGGGCCCCAGCGACGGCGAAATAAAATTGGCCGTCGCGCCCGTGGATTGACCCGAAAGGTCGGGATAAGCGGGGAAGGTGAAGTCCGCTTCGAGCCCCAGGAGCACATGGGACGGCAGCAGAAAATTGTAGCCGCCCTGGAATCCACCGAGGAAGCTGCCCGCCTCGGTGAATGTGTCAATCTGCTTCGCGAGGCTGCTCGAGCCCGCGATATCCGGACCCGACCAGTTCGAGCGCCCACCGGCGTAACCCAAATGACCGCCGACATAAAAGCCGTCCCATGCGAAAGGCGCCGCCGCGGGCGCCGAGTCGGCGGCCTTGTCGGCGGCGCGCGCCCCGGTAGCCGCGAGCGCCGCGTAGGCTAGCGCCGACAACAAAACGATGCCGCGAAAATGCTCCGACGACGCGTTTCGCAACAGTCGATCTGTTATATTCGTTCGCACGGCTTCAGGCACTCGCGGGCTCTCCTCTATGAAGAATCCATATACCCCGTACGCTCGCATTAGACAAAGCTTGGACGCCTCTGTTTGGAAGTCTTCCGTGACGAAGGCCCTTTGTTTGGAAGTCTTCCATGACAGTTATGTTACATCGTTGCGTCTTTCGTCCTTCGCGGCGAAGACGAATTATCGGACGGGACTCGCGCGCGCCGCGCTTCCGCGCGATTTCGTGTAGACGCGATCCGCGCGGCAGAATATCTCTGCGCCGATTGACTTTTTTCGCGCCGAGGTTCGATCCCGGCCCATAATCCCGTTATTCTCTCCGCGGACGCGAGAGAAGAAACAGCCCTAAGGATCGCGCACGCATGTCGACTGCTTCCCTTTCACCCGCCCGCAAGATTTTGGCCGTCCTGCTGTGGACCGCGATCGGCGCCGCCGCGGTGTTCGCGCTGTTCACGCTCGCCAATGCCCGCGGCGAGAGCGTCAACGCGCTGTGGCTGGTCACCGCCGCCATCTGCGTCTATCTGATCGGCTATCGCTTTTATGCTTTGTTCATCGCGCGAAAGCTGTTGCGGCTCGACGCCAATCGCCCGACGCCCGCGCATCGCCGCAACGACGGGCTCGACTATGTGCCGACCGACAAATACGTGCTGTTCGGCCATCATTTCGCGGCCATCGCCGGCGCCGGCCCGCTGGTCGGTCCCGTGCTCGCCGCGCAAATGGGTTATCTCCCCAGCGCGCTGTGGCTGATGATCGGCGTCGTCTTCGCCGGCGCGGTGCAGGACATGCTGGTCCTGTTCATTTCGACGCGCCGCGACGGCCGCTCGCTCGGCGATCTCGTCAAAACCGAAATGGGCGAAGCCGCGGGGCTGGTCGCCATGTTCGGCATTCTCGCGATCATGGTCATTCTGCTCGCCGTGCTCGGCCTCGTCGTCATCAAGGCGCTGGCCGACAGTCCCTGGGGCGCCTTCACCGTTTTCGCGACATTGCCGATCGCGGTTCTCATGGGCGTCTATGGGCGCTATCTGCGCCCTGGCCGCATCTTCGAGATGTCGCTGATCGGTTTCGTGCTGCTGATCGCCAGCCTCGCGCTGGGGCGCGAGGTCGCGCAAAGCGAGACTCTGGCGCCGCTGTTCACTTTCAAGGGCGAGACGCTGGCCTTCATGCTGATCGCCTATGGCTTCGTCGCCTCGGTGCTGCCGGTGTGGCTGCTGCTGGCGCCGCGCGACTATCTCTCGACCTTCCTCAAGATCGGCACGATCACCTCGCTGGCCATCGGCATTTTCATCGTCTGGCCGGATCTGAAAATGCCGGCGATCAGCCGCTTCGTCGACGGCACGGGGCCGGTGTTCGCCGGCAGTCTGTTTCCCTTCCTGTTCATCACCATCGCCTGCGGCGCGGTGTCGGGCTTTCACGCGCTGGTGGCGTCGGGCACGACGCCCAAGATGATCGGCGACGAGTCGCAGATTCCCTTCATCGGCTATGGCGCGATGCTGATGGAGTCCTTCGTCGCGATCATGGCGCTTTGCGCCGCCTGCGTGCTGGAGCCCGGCGTCTATTTCGCGATGAACAGCGCGCCGGCGCTGATCGGCTCGACGCCCGAGGCCGCCGCCAATGTGATCTCCGGCTGGGGCTTCGCGATCACGCCGCAAGGGCTCGCCGACATAGCGGCGCAGGTCGGCGAAAAGAGCATTCTCTCGCGCACCGGTGGCGCGCCGACGCTCGCTGTCGGCATGGCGAAGATTCTTTCCTCCGCCATCGGCGGCTCTGGCGCCACGTCGTTCTGGTATCATTTCGCGATTCTGTTCGAGGCGCTGTTCATCCTGACCACGATCGACGCCGGCACGCGCGTCGCGCGCTTCATGATTCAGGATTTGGTCGGCAATTTCGTGCCCTCCTTCAATCGCAGCGGCGCGTGGATTCCCANNTGGCCGCTGTTCGGCATCGCCAATCAAATGCTGGCGGCGATCGCGCTGACGCTATGCAGCGTCGTGCTGTTTCGCATGAAGCGCGAATCCTACGCCTTCATCGCGCTGGTTCCCACGGCGTGGCTTTACATCTGCACGCTGACGGCGGGCGTCGAAAAGATTTTTCACCCCGACCTTCGCATCGGCTTCCTCGCCCATGCCGGGCGCTATGGCGAGGCGCTGGCGAACGACAAACTGCTGGCGCCGGCCAAGAGCATGTTGGAGATGCGACGCATCGTCTTCAACGATTACGTCGATGCTTCACTGGCGGCGCTGCTGATCGCGCTGGTGCTGACAATGGGCGCATTCGGCCTCAAGGCGATGCGCGACGCGCTGCGCAGCGAGGTCGCCACAACCAGGGAGACGCAGGATGGAGTGCTGCAAACCGCTCCGGCTTGATCTTTCGCGCCTCGCGACAAAGCTGCGCGCGGGAGCCAGCCTGATGGTCGGCCAACCCGATTACAACGTTTACGAAAAGCATCGGCGCGAGAATCATCCGGGCGATCCCATCATGTCGCGCGAGGAGTTTTTTCTGGAGCGCCAGGCGCGCAGGTTTGGCGAGGGGGGTGAAAGGGCGTTTCGGTGTTGTTGAGGGCGTGCTTAGCCGTCGCTGGGAGCCGTCATTGCGAGCGCAGCGAAGCAATCCAGGAGGACTGGGCGCGACTCTGGATTGCTTCGTCGCTACGCTCCTCGCAATGACGGCTTTTGTCTTGCTGTACTTTGGGGAGTAGAGTGAAACAGCCTTGCGTCTACGTCATGGCCAGCAAACGCAACGGCACGATTTATACCGGCGTCACGTCAAATCTCGCGCAACGGGCGTTCAGCCATCGCGAGGGGCTCTTGCCCGGCTTCACGCGGCGTTATGGATGCAAGACGCTGGTCTATTACGAATTCTACGAGGACATGCCGAGCGCGATCGCGCGCGAAAAACAACTGAAGGGCGGCTCGCGCAAGGATAAGATCACCCTCATCGAGCGGCTAAATCCAACGTGGCGCGATTTGTATGAGGAACTCGCGTGACGGTGAAGGCCGAACCCACGGCGCGGAGCCGTCATTGCAAGCGCAGCAATGGCCTCGCGCCAATCGCCTCTCAACCGTCATTGCGAGGAGCGCGGCGACGAAGCAATCCAGGAGTCGCGCGCGGCCCCTGGATTGCTTCGCTTCGCTCGCAATGACGGGAACCGACTCTTTGGCGCGCTGGGATTTTTGGGATTTGGCGCGAGATAATCGCCATGCTCGCCTACCTTGCGGTATAGAAGCTTGAGGGGATAAGATTGGAACACATTTAGCCGACGGGTTCACCATGAGCGGAATTTCAGGAAGCCTTTTGTCGGTAGCATCTCCGACCATTCTAGTTTCAGCTGTTATTTTATGGTTCTTGTTCCAGTCAAATCATATAAGGAAGCAAGTCGGTTCTTCGGATAATCAAGAAAGCTCTGGAGACTCCGACAATAAGAGCCAAGAACAAAAGAGAAGATGGCGGATGCCATTCATCGAAAATATCAAGAGCTACCTTGAGAAGCGCCGCGCCTATAAGGAACATGAGACCGCATCGGACCCCTCTACGAGAAGTATGGTGTGGGCGACCTGGGTAATTGCTGGGTCCACGATTGTATCTATATGGGTGAATATCCGTACTTATGGCGCTATCGAAGGGCAATTGGGTGCCATGGAAGCCGAACAGCGGCCATGGATAAAAGTCGAAATATCCCCTGGTCCATTGGACGTGCTAATCCAACCAACGGCCGAAAATGGCCCATGGATAAACTTCTCCCCGCATGTCAAAATGACAAACGTTGGTAAATCTCCGGCTTTCAATGCTCACCTCGTTGGTATATTGGGCTATATCGTTGGCGAAGGACACAGCGATCCAAACGCAGAGCGGGCGACAAGTTGTGAAACGTCGAGGCGTGAGAAAATTGACAATTTTGCGAGAGGAAACATTCTATTCCCAAACGATTTCTTCACTGAGGAAGTTGGTCCTGGGAAATACGTCGTTGGATTTGTCGGTGACAACGCGCGTAAATACATGAAGGATAATAATGGAAAGCTCACATATGTGTTCTATATAATTGGCTCTTCTGCGTTTTTTGTGGGTAGTAACGGCTTGAAACTATAGTTCAGGAAGGCTGGATGTGAGGATTTTGAGTTTGAGATATTCCTCGTCGCGCAGGCCGTAGGCGCGGCGTTGGA
>PLZT01000308.1 GCA_003152255.1 Methylocystaceae bacterium
GCACTTCATGTTTGAGCCGGCCAAGACTTATTGTCTCGCGAGTCTCCGGCGGCGTCCGTCGACGCGCCGGTCGTGTCGATCAAGGACGTGACCCATCGCTATGGCGCGACGCTCGCCCTGGACGGCTTCTCGCTCGACATTCCGAGCGGCCGCATGGTCGGCGTGATCGGACCCGACGGCGTCGGCAAATCGACGTTGCTGGCGCTGGTAGCCGGCTCGAAGAAAATGCAGCAGGGCAAAGTGATGGTTCTTGGCGGCGACATCGCCGACGTGGCCCACAGGCGCGACGTTTGCCCGCGCATCGCTTACATGCCCCAGGGCCTCGGCAAGAACCTCTATTTCGAACTCAGCGTGCGGGAGAATGTCGACTTCATGGCGCGGCTGTTCGGCCTTTCCGCCGCGGAGCGCCCCGCGCGCATCAAGCAGTTGCTCGATGCGACGGGTCTTGGACCCTTTCCGGAGCGTCCCGCCGGCAAGCTCTCGGGCGGTATGAAACAGAAGGTCGGTTTGTGCGGCGCGCTCGTGCACGAGCCGGACCTGCTCATCCTCGACGAGCCGACCACCGGCGTGGACCCGCTGTCACGCCGCCAGTTTTGGTCGCTCATCGACGACATCCGCGCCGACCGGCCCAGCATGAGCGTCGTCATCTCCACCGCCTATATGGACGAGGCCCAGCAATGGGACTGGATCGTCGCCATGGACGCCGGGCGCGTGCTCGCGACCGGCACGCCGGCGGAACTCATGGAGCGGACGGGAACGAAGGATCTTGAAAGGTGCTTCGTTGCATTGCTGCCCGAGGACAAACGCTCGGGCCACGTCGATCTGACCATTCCGCCACGCCCCGAGGGCAAGTCCGAGATCGCCATCGACGCCAAGGGTCTGACCCGCCGCTTCGGCGATTTCGTCGCCGTCGACCACGTCTCCTTGACGATCGAGCGCGGCGAGATCTTCGGCTTTTTGGGCTCCAACGGCTGCGGCAAGTCGACGACGATGAAGATGCTCACCGGACTGCTGCCGCCGACGGAAGGAAGCGCGACGCTGTTTGGCCAGTCGGTCGAAGCCGGCAGCATGGAGGTGCGCAAGAGCATCGGCTACATGACGCAGGCCTTCTCGCTCTACGGCGAGCTGACGGTCATGCAGAATCTCGTTCTGGACGCGCGCCTCTATCACATCCCGCCCGACAAGGCGAAGACTCGCGTAGACGAACTCGTCGCGAAATTCGGGCTCGGCCCCTATCTCGACGCGCTCGCCGGCGATCTGCCAATGGGCTTGCGCCAGCGCCTGTCGCTAGCGGTCGCCGTGCTGCATGAGCCGCAAATGCTCATCCTCGACGAGCCGACCTCTGGCGTCGACCCGGTCGCGCGCGACAGCTTTTGGGAATTGCTGATCGATCTTTCGCGCAAGCAGGGCGTCACCATTTTCGTCACGACGCATTTCATGAACGAGGCGATGCGCTGCGACCGCATCTCGCTGATGCATGCGGGAAAAGTACTGGCCGCCGATGCGCCGCAAAAGCTCATCGACGCGCGCGGCGCCGCGACGCTCGAGGAAGCCTTCATCGGTTATATGGAGGATGCGATCGGAGAGGCCCGCCGCCGGAGGGCCAGGCAAGGAAGCGCCCGCCGCCGCGCCCGTGAAAGCCTCGGCGCACGCGGCGCGTTCCGGCCTTTCGCTGCGCCTTGGTCGGCTTCTCGCCTACAGCGCCAATGAAACCATGCAGATTCTGCGCGATCCGGTGCGCCTCGCCTTCGCTTTTATCGGCTCGGCGTTGCTGATGCTCGTCTTCGGTTTCGGCATCTCCTTCGATGTCGAACATGTCCGCTATGCGACCTCTGATCTCGACCAGACGCCCGAGAGCCGGGTCTATCTCGAGCAATTCGCGGGCGCGCCGCGCTATTTCAGGCAAATGCCGCCGGTCCGGTCCGTCGAGGATGCGCTGCATCGCATGCAGTCCGACAGCATTTCGCTTGTCCTGGAAATTCCGCCGAATTTCGGCCGGGATCTTCGCAAGGCGTCAATACCTGAAGTTCTGGCGGAGGCGGATGGCGCCGACACTTTTCGCGGCGAAACCATCACCCAATATGTGCAAAGCGTCCAGGACAAGATGCTGCGCGATCCCGCGAACGAATTGCAAACCGCGCCGCAAAAATACACCGCCAATTTTCAAGACCGCTATATGTACAACCCCACGTTTGAAAGCGTCTATGCGATGGCGCCGAGCATCCCGCCTATTCTGCTGATCCTCATTCCGGCGATCCTGATGGCGATCAGCGTCGTGCGCGAAAAGGAGCTGGGTTCAATCATCAACTTCTATGTGACGCCGACGGGCCGCTTGGAATATCTCCTTGGCAAGCAGCTCCCTTATATCGTGATCGGCATGATCAACTATTTCATCCTCGCGGCGATGGCGGTCGTCGTTTTCGCGGTTTCCATCAAAGGCAGCTTTCTCGTCTTGACGCTGTGCACGCTGCTCTATGTCACCGCGACGACCGGCGTCGGCATGGTCATTTCGACCTTCACGAGCAGCCAGGTCGCGGCCGTCTTCGTCACGACGGTTCTCACGATGCTGCCGACGATCCAGTTTTCGGGCTTCATGCAGCCCGCCTCCACTCTGTTGGGCCGCGCGAAAGTGCTGGGCTCGATCTGGCCGACAACCTATTACATGCATGCGAGCAAGGGCGTCTTCACCAAAGGGCTCGGATTCGATCTGTTGGCGCAAGACCTCGTCGTTCTCGCCTGCATCATTCCAATTCTTTGGGCCGTAAGCGCGCTGGCTCTCGAAAAGCAGGAGAAGTAGAGATGAACTCTCTTCTCAACATTCTCTGGCTTGGCCTTAAGGAGCTGCGAAGCTTCGGCAGCGATTTGGTGATGGTGTTCTTCGTCGTTTATTCGTTCACCGGCGCGATCTACGCGCAGGCGACGGGCACGTCGAGCGAGGTCAACAACGCGTCGATCGCCTTTGTCGACGAAGACGGCTCCGCCCTGACCAAGCAGCTCATCAACGCCTTCTATCCGCCGCGCTTCCAGACGCCGGAGTTGATTTCCGCTTCCGAGGTCGAGACCGCGATGGACAAGGGCCGGTTCATGTTCGTCGTCGCCGTTCCGCCGCGATTCGAAGCCGATTTGCGCGCGGGCCGTCATCCCGACATCCAGCTCAACATCGACGCGACCGCGATGCAGCAGGCCTCGATCGGCGGCGGCTACATCAAGAATATCGGTGCGCCGGGAAGACCGGCAAG
>PLZT01000387.1 GCA_003152255.1 Methylocystaceae bacterium
AAAAAAGGGAGGAGACAATATGGCCTTGCATCAGGTGAAAGAACTCGGATGGGTGTCCTTTTGGGTCGCTTTTATCATCTTTCTCTTCGCGTTCTTCATCCCGACCGTGAACCGGTCGTTGAACCTCTGATCGACCGCGCTCAACCGCGCGCCACATAAGGTTTCGCACGAGACGCCCTGGAGCCAAATTTGGCTCCGGGGCGTTTTGCGTTGCGACATGGCCGCCTTCCAAGAGGCCGCCGCATCGGCGCGGCGCGAACCCATGCGGCGGCGCGACAAAATGTAGCAGCCAAGGTAATAGACGCCTCCATTGCAGGAAAATCTCTACTTTGAACTATTCCAACTAGCCCAAATGGGCGGGATGCATTTGAAATACAACGGATTCTGATAGGACATCGGGCGAGCGCGCGCGCCCCTCATGAGACGCGGCCTAAATTTTCCACAATGGGCGGCGCTCGGCGCCGAAAATTGGCCATTGAATTGCTCATTGAAATAATGAGAAAAACGGACGCCGGGCAAGCGACCTTTGAATAACCCAACGACAGCGGCGCTTTTAATGTGAAGCGCGGGACGGGCGAAGACGCAAAGCTTAGCCACGCCAAATGAAGCACAAAGCCATGTATTCGATAAAGATGCGCGAAAAAGACCCAAACAATCCTCGCACGCAAATCCAGTTGCGACGGGAGGCCGCCGTTCGTGCTCTTCTAGGACGCACCGACGGAAAGCTGTCGCAAGAAATCATCGAGGATCTCAAGAAAGACCTGGGCGTTAGCCGCGCCACGGCCTATCGCATGATCAAGACCTTTCGCAGTTGCGGAATGGTCGTCGCTCCCACGACGCGCCCTGTCGGGCGCCCCAAGGGAGCGCGCGTGCTCGACCCGAAACGCGAATTCCTGATTCACGACGCGATTCGCAACTTCTATCTTCGGCCGTTGCGGCCGAAATTCAGCGAATTGGTCCAGGAAATAGGGCGGCGATGCCGCGCGGAACGCTTGCCGCCGCCAAACTGGCGCACGATCAAGTCCCGCGTGCAGGATATTCTGGCGCAAAACGGTCGTCGCTAGCCAATATATAGCGGTCCCGGGGCGTTGCTCGCGAAGCGAATCCCATTCGCCGCGCCGCCGATAACGCGCTCTTTTGAACTTGCGGCGCGGGCCGGGTCGCTTTACTCACGGATAGCGATCTCCCGCCTCGAAAGACGCCTCGGCTCATGGTTCAATTTTCCAACATCGCGCTGATCGGCGCTCTGGCGCTTGTCACTCTCGTGCTGCTCGCCGGCTTCGCGAACATGTTCCGCGGCGGCGATCCGAAATTGTCGCAAAAGCTCATGCGCTGGCGCGTGGGACTGCAGTTCGTGGCTATCGCGATCATCGCGGCGATCCTCTTTTTCCGCCACTGACGGACCCTGGAGGTTTTGTTTTGTCGCGCGTTCCGTGGCAAAATCGGCGTCCACTTTTGCCGAAAACGCTCAAACCCTAGGATCAGGCGTCATGGTGCGGCTCGACAAAATCTACACGCGCGGCGGGGACGCCGGGGCTACATCGCTCGCCGATGGCGCGCGCCGGCGCAAGGACGACATTCGCGTCGAAGCCTATGGCGGCATAGACGAGACCAATGCGGCGATCGGCGTCGCGCGCCTCGCCGTCGAAGCGGAGGATCAGCCGCTCGACGCCATGCTGGAGCGCATCCAGAACGATCTGTTCGATCTCGGCGCCGAATTGGCGACGCCGCTCGACCCGGCCAAGCCGGAACCCGATTCCGCCACGCGGCTCGCCATCGTTCAGCCGCAGGTCGATCGGCTGGAGCGGGAGATCGACCAACTCAACGGCGAACTCGCGCCGCTCAAATCCTTCGTGCTGCCGGGCGGGACGGCCGCCGCCGCGCATCTGCATTTGGCGCGCGCGATCAGCCGCCGCGCCGAGCGCGTCATGGTCGCCCTGGCCAACACGCCGGGCGAACTGGTGGCGCCGACGGCGCTTCGCTACGTCAACCGCCTCTCGGATTTCCTGTTCGTCGCCTCGCGTTACGTGAACCGGCGCAAGGGTGACGTTCTCTGGAAGCCCGGCGCGACGCGGTGAGGCGGAATCCTGGGCGCCGCGCCGCCGAAGGCGTGTTGGCGCGCCGCTTTGCGTGAATGCTTCGGGCGTTGACGGAATCGACGCGTCGCGCTACCAATTTATTGATGCGGGTGTCGCTTGGATGGCGTCGAAAGCAATGCCTAGAGAGAGTTCAGCAAAGTTCGCGATCGGTCAGGTCGTCCGGCACCGCCGCTATCCATTTCGCGGCGTGATCTATGACGTCGACCCGGTGTTTTCCAACACGGAGGAATGGTGGCTGTCGATCCCGGAAGAGGTTCGGCCGCGCAAGGATCAGCCGTTCTACCATCTCTTCGCCGAAAACGCCGAAACCGAATATGTCGCCTATGTCTCGGAACAAAACCTCGTCGCCGACACTTCCGGCGACCCGGTGCGTCATCCTCAGGTCGACGAGACTTTCATTCGGGCGAACGACGGCGTTTATCGCGTGAAGGCGGACAACCGCCATTAACTTCCCGCGGCCACGACGTTCCGCCATAAAAAAACGCCCGCGAATCACGCGGGCGTTTTCGTTGGCGGCGGCGTCCACGCGCCGATGGATCACTTGCCGGCGGGAGCCTTGCCGGCAGGAGCGGGCGCGGCGGCGCCGCCCTTGCTGGCGTCCAGCTTGCCGCGCTCTTCCGCGGCTTTCTTCTCCATGTCTTCCTGGAGCTTCTTCTGGCGCTCCTCCAGAACCTTCGGATCGATCGCCGGGCCGTCGAAGGCCTTGCCGAAGGCGGCCAGCGGCAACACGAAGGTCACTTCGTTATTGACCTGATTCTTCACGACGACCGAAAGCTTCTCGGCCTTCTTCATGCTGTCGACCGTGGCCGGCTTGACCTTGGCTTCAGCGAAACAGCCGTTGGGGAAGCAGATTTCGAAAGCGCCGGTTTCCTGCGGGCCCTTGTCGATCGAAAAGCGGAAGCCCGGCTTCAACAGCAATCCCGGCGGCAGCAGCAGGCGGATGACCTTTTCCGGCGCGCCCTTGGGATCGTAAACCGCGAGCGCCAGAATCGGCTGGTCGGCCTGCAGGCCGAAGTCGCGCGTCGTGTAGCAGACTTCCTTCTGCGATTGCGGATCGCCGCCGCAAACCTTGGTCCACTCGGGCTGCACCGGGACGAGGTCGGCCTTCACCGGCCCTTGCGGCTGTTGTTGTTGCTGCTGTGGCTGTTGCGGCGCCGCTCCCGCGGCAGGAGCCTGAGCCTGCTGAGCGACGGCCGCGCCGCCAGCGAACAAGGCCAGGGCGGCGGCGCTAGACCGCAAAAATTTTATCGACATCGGAAGTCCTTTCGAGTGCCTTCGAGACTGCGTCATCCGCTTCCGAGACAAGCGACACGGCGTCGCGGGATCGCGGAGAGCGTCTAATTTTCACCTGGCGCGCAAAAAAGCCCCCGCCTCGAGGCCTCCTTGCCAGGAGCCTTGCGCGAAAGGCTCCTACCCCGAAAATCCCGCGCAAATTAAGACGCGAGGCCCGTGGGGCGCGCTGATCGCTTACGCTCCACGACGATCTGGAGATAAGGGCGCGGCGCCGGTCATACATGCTCGCCGCCGCAAATTCTAGACGTCCGGCGCCGGCAGGCCGATTAAAGGCGACTTTAACGCCTGGAAAACCGGAAATTCGCGCCCCGCGCCCCGCCCGCCCGCTTTATGCGCTCCCGGGTTGGCATATGCTTTGGCCATGACGAGAGAAGTGATTCGCCCCTCGATTGGGTCGGCGGGCCGCGCCATTATCGCGCTGTTGGCCGGCGGCCTGGCGCTGGCGGGCTTGGCGCTGGCCGCGGCGATTGGCGCGCGCGCCGAACCGCCGCGAACGCCCCAGGAGCCCAGTTCCTTGCCCACGCACGGCGTCGCCACGCACGGCGCGCCGCTCCTGCCCCCGAATTTCGATCATTTCCCCTACGCCAATCCCGCCGCCAAGAAAGGCGGCCGCCTGCGCGTCGGTCTTTCCGGAACCTTCGACAGCCTAAATCCGTTCAACATCAAGGCGGGCTCGACCTCGCAGGGCCTGGCCGGCAATGTCTTCCAGACCCTGATGGCCCGCTCGCAGGACGAGCCCTTCACCTTTTACGGGCAGATCGCGCGGTCCATCGACCTCGACGCGGACCGCGAGCATGTGACCTTCCATCTCGATCCGCGCGCGCATTTCTCCGACGGCGCGCCGCTCACCTCGGCGGATGTGCTGTTTTCCTTCGATCTTCTGAAAACCAAAGGCCGTCCGCAGCAACGCATCGCCTTCAATCTCGTCAAATCGATCGACGCGCCGGACGCGCTGACGGTGCGCTATGATCTGACCGGCGTGGCCGACCGGGAATTGCCGCTCATCCTCGCGTTGATGCCGGTTCTGCCCAAACACGCCACGGACGTGGAGCATTTCCAGGACGCGACGCTCGCGCCGCCGGTCGGCTCCGGGCCTTATATCATAGCGGACGTGCGGCCCGGCGCGAGGCTGCTGCTGCGGCGCGATCCAAATTACTGGGGCAAGGACGTCCCGAGCCAGCGCGGCTTCTATAACTTCGACGAGATCGACATAACTTATTTTCGCGACGCAACCGCTCTGTTCGAGGCCTTCAAGGCCGGTCTGATCGATTACCGCGAGGAGAGCAGTTCCGCGCGCTGGGCCAGCGGCTACGACTTCCCGGCCGCGCGCGACGGTCGAATCGTCAAGGAGGAGCTGCACAACGACAGTCCCAAGGGGATGGAAGGCTTCGCCTTCAATCTGCGCCGCGAACCGTTCAAGGACGTTCGCCTGCGCGAAGCGCTCGCCATGATGTTCGACTTCGAATGGATAAACGCCAATCTATATTCGGGCCTCTATACGCGCACCAAAAGCTTCTTCGACCAGTCGGAGCTCGCCTCCACCGGGCGGCCCGCGAGCGAGGCCGAACGCGCGTTGCTCGCGCCTTTCCCCGGCGCCGTGCGCGAGGACGTCCTGGAAGGGCGCTGGCGCCCGCCGGTCAACGACGGCACCGGGCGCGACCGCGAGATGGCCAAACGGGCGCTCGCCAAGCTGAACGAGGCCGGCTACAGGCTCGATGGCGACGCGCTGACGAAGGACGGTGTTCCCGTCGCCTTCGAGATCATGGTCAAGGATCGCAGCGAGGAGCGGCTCGCGCTCAACTACGCGGCGTCGCTCAAGCGCGTCGGCGTCGAGGCGCGCGTTCGGCTTGTCGACGAGGTGCAGTATCAGCGCCGACGCCAGCGATTCGACTTCGACATGATGCCCGGCCAATGGATCGCCTCGGCCTCGCCGGGCAATGAGCAGCGCATGCGCTGGGGCTCGGCCAGCGCGTCGCAGGAAGGCTCCTACAATCTCACGGGCGCGTCGAGTCCCGCGATAGACGCGCTGATCGCGACACTTCTCGCCGCCAAGACCCATGAGGATTTCGTCACCGCCGCGCGCGCCTATGACCGCGTGCTGTTGTCGGGCTTTTACATCGTGCCGTTCTATCACGCCCCCAATCAATGGATCGCCCACGCCAGCGCCTTGAAACATCCCGAACACCTTCCGCGCTACGCCACGCCAATCTTCGGTCCGACCCTGGACAGCTGGTGGAAAGACTCCCCATGACGCAAGACCTCGCGCGGACGAACGCCGCCGCCCCCGCGGCGCCCGAAGACGCCGACTATGCGCGGGCGCATCCACTCACGATGTTCGGCCTCGACGCGCTGATCGCCGGCTCCGCGCGTCTGCGTCCCGAGCGAGCGGCGCTCGCCGATCATTGCGAGGAGGGCCGCGCGGCGCTCGCCTTCGCGGAGCTCGATTTCGCCATCGGCGCCTTTGTCGCCAGGCTGCGCGAATTCGATATCGAGCCGGGCGCGCGCATTCTGCTGTGCTGTCCGCCGCGCGCCCAGACGCTCATCGCGATCACCGCGATCATCGCCGCCGGCTTCGAACCGGTGTTGGCCCCGTTGGGCCTTCCCCAGAGCGCCCTGATCGCGGCGGCGAACGCTAGTCGCGCCGAGGCGCTGATGGCGCCGGTCCGTTTCGCCAAGCTCGATTTCGAACAGGCGTTGCTTGGCGTCGCGGCGCAATGTCCGTCCATTCGTCTATTGGGCGCGCTCTCGCCGGAGCCGATCGACGGCGCGGTGGATTTCTCGCTGCAAGGGCTACGCGCCAGACCGCGCGCATTGCCGGCCGGGGCCTTGATTTCCGAGAGTTGGACGCCCGGCGACCGGGCCATGATCGGGACGACGGACGCATCCGGCGCGCCCGTCTTCCTCGCGCAAGGCGCGCTTTTGGCGGCAGGCCTCGATCTCGTGAGAAAGACAAGGAGAGGCGGCGCGGCGCCGATCGTGTCGCTGGTCTCGCCCGGTTCCTTCGGCGGATTGATCGCCGGACCACTCGCGGCGCTGCTGTCGAGCGCGACGCTGCATTTTCTGGCGCCGTTCCGCGCCGACGCGTTTTTGCGATTGCTCGACGAAATCGGCCCCGCGCGCCTCGTCGCGCCGATGGCGATTCTGCCCGACCTCGCGCGGTCGGGGCTGCTGGACGATGGCGCGCTGCTGTCCTGCGCCGTGCTGTCGCAGCCGAACGACGCGCCTCGCGCGGTGATTCCCGAAGCGTCGTGCCCGATTATCGAGATCGCCGGCGCGGGCGCGTCCTTGCGTATTTCTTCCTATGCCGACAAGGAAGACAAGGCGCGCGTCGCGTAATCGCATGAAATGCTGCAGTCGCTGCGTCGTTTCGCCTCGCATGACTTGCGCCTCATCTTGACGGCCATCAATTACAAGCGCCGCTCGCCCGCATACTCATAGAGCGCTCGGCGACGCGGCCAATTTTTATTTGCATTGGACGCCGCGACCGCGACCGAACACCCGCAAAATAATTCGAGGGAGTGAAGTACATGTCGCTTATCACCTGGACCAAAGAGCAGTTCGCTACGAATGTCGGCGCGCATGACGCCGAGCACCAGGAAATCTTCAGGCTGGTCAACACGCTCGGCGACGCCGTCGGCTCCGGCGACCGGGCCGAGGTCGGCAAGCAGCTCGACGCGCTGATCGCCTATGTCGCGCAGCATTTCGCCGCCGAGGAAGCCAATTTCGTCAAATATGGCTATCCCGCCTATGAGGGACATAAGGCCGAGCACGACAAGCTCGTCGCCACCTGCCTCGATCTGCAAAAGAAATTCCATGCCGGCGAGGCCGAGATCACCGGCGATACGGCTGGCTTCGTCGTCGGCTGGCTGACCGACCACATTCCCAATATCGACAAGAAATACGGGCCGTTCCTGAACGAGAAGGGCGTCGCCTGAGATAGCGCGCCGCGCCGCGGACCCGCGGACGCGCGATGCAAGCGCGCATCGGAAGCCTCCCCCGATGCGCGCTTGCTCACGTCTTTTCTTTTTCGCCGCCGCGCGCGCCGATGGTCCGGGCCATTTCGACGAATTCGCTTGGCGTCATGATGATGGTCATGGTGTTCTGTTCGGCGCCGACCTCGGTGATCATCTGCATGCGCCCGCCTTCGCCGCGCGCGTGCGTGGTGACGAACGCGTCAATGCGGATGTCGCCAAGGCCGGATTTCACCGCGTTCGGCCTTATAATTTCGACAAGACGCTGCATCCCGTATGCAAGGTCAAAGAGAAGGACGACTTCTATCCGAGCGGATGTGCATTATGCGACGGACGTGCCAGCCAGCAAATTGCTCGCCGACACGATCCACGCGATCATGGAAGTGAATCCGGAATATCAGAAGTATCTGGCCGCCGCGAAAGCGGAACCGCGCCAGGCGTTGGAACTGGACGCTCAGGCCGCCAAATAGAATTCGCGCCGCGAGCGCCAAAAGGAGCATGCGGCATGAACCGCGACATGACGGCGACCGCGAACAAGGTCGCGGAAGTCACTTTTCTATTTTGGGTCATCAAAATTTTGGCGACCACGCTCGGCGAGACCGGCGGCGACGCGCTCTCGATGACGATGAATTTGGGGTATGCCGTCAGCACCGCGATTTTCGGAGTGTTGTTCGTCGCGGCGGTCGCCGCTCAAATCGCGGCGCGCGGTTTTCATCCCTTCCTGTATTGGATCGTGATCGTCGCGACGACCACCGTCGGCACGACCATGGCGGATTTCGCCGACCGCTCGCTGGGAATCGGCTATGTCGGGGGATCGCTCGGCTTGCTCGCGCTGTTGATGCTCACGCTTTGCGCGTGGCGTCTTGCGCTGGGCTCGGTCGCCGTCGACCATATTACGTCGTGGAAGGCGGAAGCCTTTTACTGGGTGACGATCGTCTTTTCCAACACGCTCGGCACCGCCCTTGGCGATTTCTTCGCCGACGATTCCGGGCTGGGCTTTCTCGGCGCGGCCGCCGTGTTCGCCGGCTGCCTCGCTCTGATCGCCGCCGCGTATTTTTTCACGAAGCTACCGCGCACGTTGCTCTTTTGGGCGGCGTTCATTTTGACGCGTCCGCTGGGAGCCACGCTCGGCGACCTCCTGACCAAATCCGTTGATGAGGGCGGCTTGAACCTCAGCCACATCGGATCGACGGCGATCATCGCGCTGGTGATGATCGGCTTTATCCTGTTTTCCGCCCGAGGATCGAAGAGCGCGCGCGATGCGCGAGAAGGAAGCGCTTTTTCGAAATAGGCGCCGGGCGTTTACGGCCTGCCCCACAGCTCCCAAAAATGGTTCGGCGGGCCAGCGCCGGCGCCGAGTTGTAGGGTCTCTCCCGCCGCGAGGGCCTGCTCCAACCATGTCTTGGCGCCAGCGACCGCCTCGGCCAAGGGAAAACCCCTGGCGAGATTCGCGGCGATGGCCGAGGCCAGCGCGCAGCCGGTGCCGTGCGCGTGGCGCGTGTCGACGCGCCGTCCCGAGAGCAGAATCAGCGCGCCATTGGCGAACAGCACGTCCGTGGGTTCGCCGCCCAAATGGCCGCCCTTGACCAGCGCCGCCCGCGCGCCCCGCTCAACCAGCGCGCGCGCCTGCGCCGCCATCTCGTCCGTGTCGCGGGCGAAGGTTGTTCCGGTCAGAACCGCCGCCTCGGCGAGATTGGGCGTGATCAGATCAACCAGCGGCAGCAGATGTTTCATGATCGCGCCCGGCAGGCCACCCTCGCTTAGAGCGGCGCCTCTCGTCGCCGTCAACACCGGATCAAGCACGATGTTTTTGGCGTCCGCCCGGCGCAGCGACTCCGCGACGGCCTCCGCGATGGCGGGCTCCGCCAACATGCCGATCTTTACGGCGTCGACGGCGATATCAGAGAAGATCGCGTCGATTTGCGCCGCGACCATCTCGGGCGGGATCGGAAAAACGCGCGTCACGCCCGTCGTATTCTGCGCGGTCAGCGCCGTGACGGCGGCCATTCCATAGCAGCCGAACGCCGAAAAAGTCTTGAGATCGGCCTGAACGCCGGCGCCGCCGGAAGGGTCGGAGCCGGCGATGGACAGGAGTTTTGGGATGGCCACCGGATCAGGGTCCGGGCAGCGTCAACAGGCCCGCGTCGCCATTGGCGGCGCCGAAGGCCAGCCGCGCGCCCTTGGTGTCCCAGGCCAACGCCGAAATCTGCGCTTGAGCGCCCTCGCTCGGCCGGCGCACGAGAATTTCCGAGCCGTCCGAGATGCGACACAGCAGCACCATGCCGTCCTCATAGCCGACGGCGACAACCGGAGCGGCCGGGTGAGCGGCGACGCCCGTCACTTGCACGCCGGCGCGAACGCCGCATTCGCGCGGCGGCGCGCCCATCGGCCCGTCCTTGCCCTGGAACGGCCAGAGGATACAGGCGTCGGCGCCCGAGGTCGCCAGCCACTTGCCGTCCTGCGACCAGGAGAGCGACCGGGTCTTCGCGGGATAGCCGGCCATGCGCATGTTCTTGCCGTCCGAGAGGCGCCAGCCGTGCAGCGTATTCTCCTGCATCGAAGTGATGACGAAGCGCCCGTCCGGCGAAACCGTGATGTCGAGGTGGGAGCCGTTCCAGGTCAGTGTCTCGGGCTTGGTCTTAGCGCCGGGAAACCACAGCGTCGCCCCATTATAATGAGCGATGGCGAGCCGGTAGCCCTTTGGCAGAAAGGCGAGGCCGCGCGTGGTCGAGGGCAAATCGAGCGTCGTCGTCTCGCCCGAGGCCGACCGCGCCCGCGCGGTTCGCCCGGCGCTCCAGGCCAGCGCGCCATCGGGGCGCAGCGTCACCGCGTCGATCCATTTGCCGCTCTCGTCGGCGATCAGGCTCGTCTCGCCGGCCATGTTGGTGGCCATCAGCCGCCCATCGTCGCCGCCGGTGACGAGGCGACGCCCGTCGCTCGCGGCGCACAGCACGGCGCCGTCGCCATGCGCGAAAATGCGCGTTTGCGCGCTTTCGGGCATTAAAATCACCCCATGCGCGAGCGCGAACGCGGGCGCGGCGCCAAGGAACGCCGCGGCGATCACCGCCTCCTCGGCTTGGATCGGCGCGACATTGGCGGTCAGCGAGGGGGAGGCGTCGGTCACGATGGCTATAGTCTCCTTGCGCGGCGCGCGGCGAGGCGTCAGCCGTTTTTCTCGTCCGTATCCCAAGTCGAGGGGACGCGCGGACGCTTTTTGCGGAACTGTCCCCTGATGACCAGGACATAGGCGATCGCGTCGAGCCCCGCCAGCGTGAAGGCCCACAACTGTTCCGCCGCCGGCCCAAGGAGGCAGATGACGAGACCAGAGACGAGCCCGGCCAAAAGGAAGGGCGCGAGCGCCGGCCGCAGTTCGCCGACTCGAAGGAAGGCCTTCGTGGCCATTGCCGCGAAGGCGCCGGCGCCGAGCGCGCCCAGGTCGAACCAGATCTGAAACACCAGGCTACGCGGCGTTTGGGGATCGAGATAACCCCCGAACAGGCCATAAAGCGCGGACCCGAAGCCATGCCCGATCAGCGTGCGCACGCCGCCATTGGCGACGATGCTGCCCCAGACGTCGAGCGAACGGGCGAACTCCGGCGTGCGGGCGCCCAGGGCGAAATGCGTCAGCAGAGCGACGATAGGCGCGAGCATGATGACGATGGCGGCGAACGAGCCGAGCCGTTCCGCGGCGAGCCGGGAGCGCCCGAACGAAATCGTGAAGGTCGCGGCGCCGGCGAGGAGAGCGGGCGCCACATTCGGGGCGTCCGACAAGAGGCAGGCCGCCATCGAGACCAGCGTCAGCGCGCCCGCCAAATACCATCTGCCGCGCAACGCCAGCGCGCCCGCCGCCGGCCACATGATCAACGCCAATCCCACTCCCGAGCGCGCCAGGGCGTTGCCGTCGATGATTTCCTCGACGGTCAGCGGCTTGTGTATGAACAGGTTGATCGACCCGGCTCCGCCGAGCAAAATTGCGGCGGCGGCGACGCCGATCGGCAGCAGATTGAGGTCGCAGATCCGCGTGCGCTTGGGCAGGAAGCCGGCGGCGATGGCGACCAGCGCCAATGTGCCGGTGTTTTTCCAGAAGCGCTCCGCCGGCCCCTCGGGAAAGGGCGTCCAGGTGAGCGACAGCGCCGCGAGGCCGACGAGAAACAACCCCGCGAGGACGGGAGACGACAACAGCAGACCGCGCAGCGATTGGGTCTTCTCGCGCGTGACCGGCGAAACGGCGGCGCCGGCGAGCAGCAAGGCCGCGCCGATCGGCAACAGGATATAAATCGTCTGTCCCGCCAGAATCGGCGCCAGCAACGAGATCACGAACAACAAAAAAACGCCGATCCGCGTCAGCAGGCGCGAGGCCTCCTCGGCGGGAACCTCGTTGGCGCGGCGGGTATGAAAAGTCATGACGCCGCCCCGATCGGCGCGCGCGCCAGTTCGCTCCGCAGACGCGCCGCCGCCGCCGCGAAGTAATCCGCGTCGATTTCCGCCGCATGCGCGCGGCGGCCCAGCCGCAGGGCCGCGACGCTCGCGGACGCGAGCCCGCCGAACGGCTCCCAGATTACGTCGCCGACATCGCTCGACGCCAAAATCTGCCGCTCCATTAGCGCGAGCGGCTTTTGATTGGCGTGCAGCGCGCCGGCGCGACGCGCCTCGCGAATCCTCTCGGCGCCGTTTACCGGCGGCTCGCGCCAGACATTGGTCAGGCCGTGGACGTGAGTCCATTTCGCGCGCAGGCCGTCCCATTGCTCGGCGCTCGGCGGATTGACGCCATCGATCGAGAAATACGGCCGGTCGGACCTCAACCCGTTGCGGGAGCACCACCGCGCCATCGCGACCACGGCCTCGCCCGGCGGGCAATACCACAGCCGGCAAGCGGTGAGATATTTACGGGTCGCGGCATTGGCGACGCCGCAGGCCATATTGCTTTGCGACAGCGGCAGGCCGGAGCGGAGCCATTCGGCGCGCAGCCAATCCTGCGGCGAGGCGGAGGCGCCGTCTGGCGTTGGCAGGGTCGCCTTGCGGGTGTAGCGCACGGCGATCTCCGTAACGACGGGCAGGCCCCGGATCGTGCGCGAGTTCACATTGCCGGCGACATGGGCGATGCCCTTGTCCCAGATCGCCGTTTCCTCGTAGCGCCAGCCATTGAGGTCGAGCGCCGGATGCGCCTTGGCCCAGCCGATTTCGCTGCTCCAGAACCACAAAGTCGTGTTGGGCTTGGAAAATCTGGCCCAGGCGGCGGCGTGCGGCGCGTACCAGGCCGCCAGCGCGTCGGGCGAAGTGGGCTCGCCGGGGAATTTGCCCAGGCCATAGGGCCCGTCGGACACGATCACCGTCGGCGCGAGCCAGCCGTCATAGGCCGCGAGAGCGTCGCCCCGATAAAGGGACGCCCTTTCGAACCGCAGGCTTCGATCGTCGGATCGAAGCAGACCAAGCTTCCTCTCGCGCATGACGCACCTTCTGCGTCACTTTTGCCTTTCTTTGATTGCGCAATGCAATATTCATCTGCCCGGCGGTTTCATTTTTTGGCGGACTGTGTCTCTTTTGCCAATTCCGCGAGAACACCTGGTTCGCTCTCGTCGGCCAAACGGCTTCGCGCCAGGGCGTCGAAGTCGCCTTGCGGCGTCAGGCGGGCGAGCGCCCAGACGGCGGCGCCTCGGACCAGGGCCGACGGCGAGGAGAGTTGTTCGAGCGCCAATGGAGCCAGACCGGGATCGGCGCTGTTGCCGATGGCGATCAACACGTTGCGCAAAAAGCGCTGATGCCCCAGACGCTTGATCGGACTGCCCGAGAACAGCGCCCGGAAGTCCGCGTCGCTCAGCCGGACGAGTTCGCTCAAGGGGGGATTGGCGAGGTCCGCGCGGGCCGAAAGCTTCGCTTCGCGCGTCGCTTGCGCGAATTTATTCCATGGACAGACGGCGAGGCAGTCGTCGCAGCCATAGATGCGATTGCCGATCTTCGCGCGGAATTCGCGGGGAATCGGACCCTTGTGCTCAATGGTGAGATAGGCGATGCACCGCCGCGCGTCGAGCCGATAAGGCGCCGGAAAGGCTTCGGTCGGGCAGATGTCGAGACAGGCCCGGCACGAGCCGCAATGGTCTTGCTCCGGCGCGTCCGGGGCAAGCTCAAGATCGGTGAAAATCGCCCCCAGAAACAGCCAGGAGCCGAAATCGCGCGAGACGAGATTGGTGTGCTTACCCTGCCAGCCAAGCCCGGCGGCTTCGGCGAGCGGCTTCTCCATCACCGGCGCGGTGTCGACGAAGACCTTGACCTCGCAAGGATTTGGAGAGGCGCGGGCGGCGATGAAGCCGGCGAGTTGCTTTAGCCGTCCCTTGAGGACGTCATGATAGTCGCGGCTCCGCGCATAGACGGAGATCGCGCCGCGGTCGCGCGCCTTGAGCGCCGCCAGCGGATTCTCGGCGGGGCCGTAATTCGCCCCAAGCATGACGATGGTTTTGACTTGCGGCCAAAGCGCGCGCGGGCTGGCGCGGCGCTCGGACGTCTCGGCCATCCAGGCCATGTCGCCCTGCGCGCCTTCAAGAAGCCAGGACCGTAGCCGGTCGCCCGCCAGCGGCGTGGAGTCAGGATGCGTGAAGCGGCAGGCGTCGAAGCCAAGTTCCTCCGCCCGTCGGCGGATATCGTCCTTGAGGCTCAGAAGTCGAGCTCGGCGTAATAGCGCCCGGGGATCATTCCGGGCGCGCGGTCGGCGATCAGCGGGCGGAAGGCGGGACGCGACTTGATGCGTTGGTACCAGTGCTTGGCGGACTCGTCTTCGTCCCAGGGCGCGTCGCCGAGATAATCGGCGCAGGAGATATGCGCCGCGGCGGCGAAGTCGGCGTAGGTCAAACAGTCGCCGGCGAGCCATTTGCGGACCCCGGTCAGATAGCCGATGTAGCGCATATGTGGACGGATATTCGCCCTCGCGACCCGCAAAAGGTCCATGTCCGGGGCGCCGCCGCCGTTTCCGGCCAAGGCGAAGCGCTTATAGACCTTCTCGGTGACCAGCCAATTGGTCACCTCGTCGTAGAACTTGCAATTGAACCACTCGACCAGCCGCCGGGTCTCGACGCGCGCCATTAGTTCCGTCGGCAGCAGCCGCGCCGCGCCAGCCGCGCTCCCGCGCGTCTCGTCGAGATATTCGGCGATGACCGAGGCCCCCGGAACCACCGCGCCATCATCGTCGACGAAGACGGGCGTGCGGCCAGCCGGGTTGAGGTGCAAAAAGTCGGGATTGCGGTCGGTGACGCGCTCCTCGAGCAACTGCGTCTCGATCCCATATTCGGCGAGAATCAGCCGGATGAATCGTGAATGCGGGCAGAGCGGATGGTGGATGAGCGTGGGCATGTGGCCTTTACTAGAGCATTTCCGGCGAAAATGGACACCCATAATCCACGGAAAGTGCGACAAAATCGATCATTGCGCCTGCGGCGCGCGCGCAAATCGCCTCGCGGCGCGCCTCTCCGCGGGCGACGATAGGCGGGCCGGCGGTTATAGGCCGGGCGCGGACGCCAAACAAGCGGAGGATTCGCGCCTTCGACCTTGCGGCAGGGCCTTAGCCTCGATCAGGCGAGCTATACCGTCTTCCCCTCGTAGCGGCATAAATCCGCGATCAAGCATTTCTCGCACAAGGGCTTGCGCGCCTTGCAGACATAGCGGCCGTGCAGGATCAGCCAGTGATGGGCATGGAGCTTGAAGCGGTCAGGCACGAGATTCTCCAACCCGGCCTCGACCGCCTCGACGCTCTTGCCGACGGCCAGCGGCAGGCGGTTCGAGACGCGGAAAATATGCGTGTCGACGGCGATGACCGGCTCGCCGAAGCCGATGTTGAGCACGACATTGGCGGTCTTGCGCCCCACTCCCGGAAGCGCCTCCAGCGCCGCCCGGTCGCGCGGCGCCGCGCCGCCGTGGCGTTCGATCAGCAGTTTCGACAGGGCGATGACATTCTTAGCCTTGGCGCGAAACAGCCCGATGGTCTTGATGTAATCGCGCAGCCGATCCTCGCCGAGCGCCACCATTTTGGCGGGCGTGTCGGCGACGGCGAACAGCGCCGCCGTCGCCTTGTTCACGCCAACGTCGGTGGCCTGCGCGGACAGCACGACGGCGACCAGCAAAGTATAGATATTGGTGTGGATAAGTTCGCCCTTCGGATGCGGCTCGGCCGCCTCGAAACGCTCGAAAATCGCCGCGACGCGGGCCGCCTCGGCGGCTTTCGCCCCGCCCCGCCGCGGTTTTGGATCGCTCTTTGACTGTTCCTTGAACATCGGCGCGTTATAATCCTTGGCGGAGAAACCGCGGAAAAGAGCATGGATAATCGGGGCGATCCGGCGGCCGACCGCATTTACACGACGCGATTGACGCCTTATCGCTCGATGACGCCGCGCGCCATCAGGCACTTCATTATAGGATTTTGCTGCCTCAATCTCGTTCTATCCGCGCCCTTCTTCATCATGGGCGCGTGGCCGGTGGTCGGCTTCATGGGGCTCGACGTCCTGGCGCTTTATATCGCCTTCAAGATTAATTTCCGATCCGCCGACGCCTATGAGACGGTGGAGGTGACGGCGCTCGAACTCGTTCTCGCGAAGGTCACCGCTCGCGGTCAGCGCGAGGTCTGGCGCTTCAACCCGGCCTGGGTGCGGCTCGAACAGGATATCGACGAGGAATTCGGCACGGAGCGGGTGGCGCTGGTTTCGCGCGGCCAAACCGTCGAAGTCGGCGCTTTTCTCGGCCCCGAGCAAAAGGCCGCGCTCGCGCGCGACCTGGCCCGCGCGCTGGCCGACGCCCGCCGCGGTCCGCGCTTTGAACAGGATTACCGGTCGGGCGTTTAGCGCAAGTTCCGCAAGTTGATGGACTTTTACCATTAGAACTTGCCAGCTTTCTGATTCTGCACGCTTTTTTTGTTCGAACGATTCCGTTCGAACGGAAAGCGCGCTAGGACGCGCGCTCGGCCGCCTTGAGGGCGATGGCGGCTTCCGCCTCCTCGAGCAAGCGCTTTTCGTTGGCCTTGAGATATTGCGAAAGATGCACGAGTCCAAGCGCCACAAGGACAAAGGCGGCGAAGGCGAAAGGCCCCTCGATGCGCGTGAAGGCCGAAGTGAGATAATAGCCGCCAAGCCCGAAGACATGCGCCCAGAGCAAGCCGCCCGTGGCGTTGAACACGAAAAAACGCCCCGGCTCCAGCCGATTCGCGCCCGCGAGAACGGCGGCGAGCATGCGCAGCAGCGCGATGAAGCGCCCGACGAAGACGATCCACCCGCCCCAGCGCATGAACAAATATTGCCCAAGCCGCAGTTTTTGTGGGGTCACGCCAATATAATGGCCGTGCCGCTCCAAAAGACCCGTTCCAAATTCGCGACCGACCCAATAACCGATGTTGTCCCCGACAATCGCGCCGGCGGCGGCGGCCAGAATGACGCGTTCGATCGCCAAGCCGCCGGTTTGTCCGGCGTAGATGGCGGCGCCGACCAGCACCGTCTCGCCCGGCAATGGTATGCCCGCGCTCTCCAGCGACACGACAAAAAAGATCGCCCAATAGCCATAAGTCGAGACAAGATGGACGATTTGAGCCTGATCGAACATATTTTCCATGGCGCCGCTTCGCGTTTCTTGTTGGTTGTCGTGGAGCGCTGAATCCTCTCACATTTTCAAGCGAACANNACCTCTCCCTCGAGACCGAAGGAGAGGCCGAAAACCATGGACCGCCCGCGAGCTTCGTGGCTCCTAATGGAGCCGCGCCAGAGTCTCGCGGTGCGTGGCGCCGCGCAACGCGCCGTGCCCGAAAGCCGAGTCCTCGTCATCGAAGAACAAGGCGCCTTCCGCCAACGCCGGTTCGAGAACGTGAACAAGTCCACGAAGCAAGGGCTGATCGGCGCCGGCGATTTTCCGGCTCAATCCGGTCAGCGTCTCATTGCTGGCGCGATGGGCGAAATCCCGCATGACGATCGAAACGAACCGACCCGCATTCACCCCGTTCTTGCGCGCCACGGAGTTGACGCGCTCGGCGAATTCACCGCCAATGCAACACACGGCGGCTTCGGCGACATTAGCGTTTGAACAGGAATGGATCATGTCCGCGATCACCATGACGTCCTCCTTCTCGTTCCGTCAACGTTCA
>PLZT01000381.1 GCA_003152255.1 Methylocystaceae bacterium
CGCGCATGGACGGCATGGAGCTGCTCCGCCGGCTGCGGCAGAAATCAGATCTGCCGGTGATCTTCCTCACCTCGAAGGACGAGGAGATCGACGAATTGTTCGGCCTCAAGATGGGCGCCGACGACTTCATCCATAAGCCGTTCTCGCAGCGCCTCCTGGTCGAGCGGGTCAAGGCGATCCTGCGCCGCGCCAACCCCAAGGAGGCGGCGGCGCAAAAGGAATCCGAAGCCAAGGTGCTGGAGCGCGGCGCGCTGACGATGGACCCCGAGCGCCACGCCTGCACCTGGCGCGGCGACCCGGTGGTGCTGACGGTGACGGAATTCCTGATCCTGCAGGCGCTGGCGCAGCGTCCCGGCGTCGTCAAGAGCCGCAACGCGCTGATGGACGCGGCCTATGACGATCAGGTCTATGTCGACGACCGCACGATCGACAGCCACATCAAGCGGCTGCGCAAGAAATTCAAAATGGTCGACGACGATTTCGAGATGATCGAGACGCTTTACGGCGTGGGCTATCGCTTCAAGGAAGGCTAGCCCTGCCGTTTCGCTAAGGAGAGCGCGGACCATTGATGAGCGTCGAGACGCAAGAGCGGACGCAGCAGCCGGCGCGGCAAAACCGGGCGCGGCGCGTCGTGTCCACGCGGTTGCTGCGGCTGACGCGGGCGGCGCAGGCACGGCTGTCCTCGTCGTTGACGCGGCGCATCGTCGTGCTCAATCTCGGCGGGCTGGTCGCGCTGCTCGGCGGCTTTCTCTATCTCAACCAGTTTCGCGAGGGGCTGATCGAGGCGCGCGTCACGAGCTTGCTGACGCAAGGCGAGATCATCGCGGCGGCGGTGGCGGGTTCGGCCACGGTGGACACCGACGTCATCACCATAGACCCGGAAAAGCTGCTGAAGCTCGCCCCGGGCGAGAGCTACAACGTCACCGACGGAAGCCAGCCGGCGATGGAGTTTTCGCTCAACCCCGAGCGCGTCGGCCCCCTGCTGCGGCGGCTGGTGTCGCCGACCCGGACCAGGGCGCGCATCTACGACCGCGACGGCGAGCTTTTGCTGGATTCGCGCTCGCTTTCCGGCCGTTCGAACATTTTGCGCTTCGATCTGCCGCCGGGCGTCACGTCGAGGGCGCAAATCAGCGGCGACACGCAGACGCCGTTCGAGGGATTCGTCAGCACGCTGCGGCGCTGGAGCCGCCCGGGGTTGCCGCTTTATGAGGACATCGGCGCCGGCAACGGCAAGGCCTATCCCGAGGTCGGGGATGCGCTCGCGGGGAACGCGCGCTGGGTGGTGCGCGCCAACGCCAAGGGCGAGACGATCATTTCCGTCGCGGTTCCCGTGCAGCGCTTCCGCTCCGTGCGCGGCGCCCTGCTGCTGTCGACGCTGGGCGGCGACATCGACGTCGTGATCGCCACCGAACGTTGGGCCATCATCCGCATCTTTCTGGTTTCCGCCGGCGTGATGTTGCTGCTGTCGCTGCTGTTCGCCGGCGCCATCGCCGAACCGATGCGGCGCCTCGCCGAAGCCGCCGAGCGCGTGCGCCGCGGCGTTAAGTCGCGGCAGGANNCGCATCGAGGCGATCGAGCATTTCGCCGCCGATGTCGCGCATGAGCTGAAAAACCCGCTGACCTCGCTGCGCAGCGCCGTCGAAACCCTGCCGATCGCCAAGACCGAGGCCTCGCGCGAGCGGCTGCTGGAGATCATCAAGCACGACGTGGGCCGGCTGGACCGGCTGATCAGCGATATTTCCGACGCGTCGCGACTCGACGCGGAACTGGCGCGCGCCGACATGGCGACGGTGAACCTCGCCTCGGTGCTGGAGACCGTCGTGAGCATGTCGCGCGGCGTCGACACCGGCGACCATGTGACGGTCGAACTGACGAAACAAAAGGCCGAGAGCGAGGCGGCTCGCCGCGGCTGGCGGGTGCTCGGCCATGATTCGCGCCTCGCCCAGGTGTTCGACAACCTCATCGTCAACGCGCGCTCCTTTTCGAAGCCGGGCGGCGTGGTTCGGGTGATCCTGCGGCCCGAAACCGGCCTCGGCTTTAGCGGCCGCGAGCGCGACGGCTTTGAGATCATCGTCGACGACGACGGCCCCGGCATTCCGCAAGGCGCCTTCGAGCGCGTGTTCGAGCGTTTCTACACCGACCGGCCGGAGCAGGGCTTTGGCCAGAACTCCGGCCTCGGCCTGTCGATCTCGCGGCAGATCGTCGAAGCCCATGGCGGCCGCATCCGCGCCTTGAACCGAACCGTCCTCGAGCCCGAGGGCACGGACGAGCCGGCCGCCGGCCCGGATTGCGCGGCGGACGCGATCCTCGGCGCCCGCTTCGTCTTGTGGCTCCCGGCGGAGCGGTGAGCGGCGCCGCGTCGACGCACGCCAACGCGCTGCTGCTCGGCGCGACCGGCTTGCTGCTGCGCGGCGTCTCCGGCGCCGGCAAAAGCGCCCTGACCCTCGAATTGATCGCGCGCGCCCGCCTGCGCGGCGATTTCGCGCGGCTGATCGGCGACGACCGCGTGATGCTCGAAAATTGCAACGGCCGGCTGATCGCGCGCCCGCATCCCCTCGCCGCCGGACGCATGGAATTGCGCGGGCTCGGGATCGTTCGCGAACCCTTCGAGCCGGCGGGAGTGATTCGCGGCGTGGTCGATTTGGCGCCGCGGGGAGAGCCCCCGCCGCGCTATCCGTCCGAGTGCGCCGCCACGACGCAGTTGCGCGGTTTGTCGTTTCCGCGCTGCTTCGCCCAGCTGCGCGACCCCGCCGCGGCGGAAAAAATACTCTTATTTTGCCAAGGCTTAGACTAATTTAGCGATGTTTCGCGCTTTTCGCTTGCCAATTTCACCGCATCGCACAAAATGAAGGTTCGAAGAGCGCCCGCGACATAATATCGGCACTCGTGTATAACGCGTCTTGGGTTCACTATGTATTGGTGGTCTGTCCTTCGCACTTGCTCCTGCGGGCGTTTGAGGGGTAGGCCAGTCCCGCCGGACCTCGGATTGTTCCCTCGGGTCGCCTCGCGAGACGTCGTCATAGGTGGTAGCGTCGCATGATCGGAATGGTCCTTGTGACCCATGGACACCTCGCCACGGAGTTTCGCGCCGCGCTCGAACACGTGGTCGGTCCGCAAAAGCAACTCGCCTCGATTTCGATCGGGCCCGAGGATGACATGGAGCGCCGCCGGCTCGACATCATCGAGGCGGTCAGGCAGTCTGACAGCGGCCAGGGCGTGGTGCTGCTCACGGACATGTTCGGCGGCACGCCGTCGAATCTCGCGATCTCCGTCATGAACGGCGGCAACATCGAGGTGTTGGCCGGCGTCAATCTACCCATGCTGATCAAGCTGGCTTCCGTGCGCGACTGCCAGACGCTGGAGCAGGCCGTGTTGCAGGCGCAGGACGCCGGGCGTAAATATGTGCATGTCGCCAGCAGAATTCTCAACCCGAAATGCGCTCCCGTTAAGCCGCAGGCGACCGAGCCCGCCAAATGAACGGGCCAGCCAAGTGAACGGGTCCGCCAATTGAACAAGCGCGCCAAGTGAACGAGCTCGCCAAGTGACAGAACAAGAAGCCGCTTTGGCGCTGGCGGGCGCGAAATTGTCGTGCGAGTTGACGATCGTCAATGTGAAGGGTCTGCACGCCCGGGCGACGGCTAAATTCGTGCAATGCTGTGATCGTTTCGACGCCGTCGTCACCGTCACGAAGGACGACGAGACCGTGGGCGGCAGTTCGATCATGGGCATTTTGACGCTGGGCGCGGCCAAGGGCTCCTCGATCCTCGTCACCGCCTCCGGTCCCGATGCGCAAGCCGTGCTCGACGCGCTGGCGGAACTGGTCGCCAATCGGTTCGGCGAAGAGGAATAGGCGGCGAGCGCCATTCGTCCGGGCCGGCCGGTTTGAAGTCGGGGAAAGGCGTTGACGTCCTGACGTCGCCGCGACTATGCTCGCCCGCGTGATTGACCGCGCCGCGGCCGGTCTTGTCCGAGATTCCATCGTGGCCTACCTCGCGGCGGCCCAGAACGCGTCGATCGCCGAAATTCGCGAAGCCGTCGCCGCGCGCATTGGCGATGTTCCGGCCTCGTCCGTTCGCTCCTATCTCAACAAAAATTATTAGCGGACACAATCGGGAAACACTCCCACCGTGACGGAAACATATCTTTGCAAAGAAGATTCGGCTGTGAATGGCATCGGACACCCATCCTCCGCAAGACCGCGCGATGGATTGGCGGCATGGGCGGACACCTTTCGAGCAGCGGCGGCGTCGGCCGGAGGGGCCGGATTGCGGTTCATTCCCTGACCCTTCTAGGGAATGTAGACTAAATGGCTAAAGCGACAATAGTTTTCGTGACCGGGGCGAGCGGGTTCATCGGATCGGCGGTCCTGCATGGGTTGGTTGAAGCCGGGTTCTTCGTGCGCGCGCTTGTCCGCCCTGGCAGCCCGCGCGATCACTTGCCGGATCACGGCGTGCAGCCTGTGGAAGGTGATATTCGCGATCGCGAATCCATCAGATCAGCCATTACAGGCGCTCGCTACGTCTTCCATGTCGCCGCCGACTATCGCCTTTGGTCGCGCGACCGGAACGAAATTCTCGGCACCAACATTTCCGGAACGCGCATCGTCATGGAAGAGGCCCTGCGCGCCGGCGTCGAGCGCGTGGTTTACACCAGCAGCGTCGCGACCCTCGCGCCGCGGCCCGATGGCGCGCCCGCCGATGAAAGCGTTTCGCTGGCCGAACCCGATGCGATCGGAACCTATAAACGCAGCAAGATCCTGGCGGAGCGTTTGGTCTTGTCGATGGTGGCGGATCAAGGCCTCCCAGCGGTCATTGTCAATCCATCGACGCCGGTGGGACCGCGCGATGTGCGGCCAACCCCTACCGGGCGGATGATCCTGGCCGCGGCCTCGGGAGGAATTCCGGCCTTCGTGGATACGGGCCTGAACCTGGCGCATGTCGACGATGTGGCGCTCGGGCATTTGGCCGCGCTGGAGCGCGGCAGGGTCGGCGAGCGTTATATCCTGGGAGGGCAAAATGTGTCGTTTCGCCAAATACTTCACGACATCGCCGGAATCATGGGACGAAAGGGGCCGAAATTTCGCATGCCCTGGTATTCGGCGCTGCCCGTGGCCTTCGTAGCCGAAGCCATGGCGGGGGTTACCGGGCGAGAGCCCCTGGCGACGCTGGAAGGCGTCCACCTCTCGAAACACCGGATGTTTTTCTGCGCGGACAAGGCGGAGCGCGAACTGGGAATAAAGGCGCGACCCTATCAGGAAGGCCTCCTGGAAGCCGTCCGTTGGTTTCACGACTTCGGTTACTGCAAGGCGCCGCCGATAGAGTGAAATAAACTCGTCGTTGCTTTCCCCTCGCCGCTAATTCCCCTCGCCCGGCAAGCCCGGAAACGGCAGAATCTCGATCCCATCCTCGAGCAGGGATTTCGCCTCGGCGAGGCTGGCGCGGCCGCGAATGGGGCGCGGCTCGGCGTCGCCGTCCTGCATCTTGCGCGCCTCCGAAGGGAAACGCTCGCCGACATCCTCGGTCGAGGACACGATGCTCTCGCGCAACTCGCGGATCATCGCGCGCAGCTGCGCGTGCCGCTCGTCGAGCAGCGCGACCGGCTGGCTCTCTTCCTGGCCCTCGTCCTGGCGCCGGGCGCACGAGGGCTGGCGCTCTTCTTCAACGGACGCGCGCGGAAAAAATTTGCGCGCCACATGCGGCGCCATCACCGCCTTGGCGATCTTGGTCGAATGGCAGTAGGGGCAAACGACGACGCCGCTCGACGCCTGCGCGTCAAAAGTCGCGCTGTCGCGAAACCAGCCGTCGAATTCATGCGCCGCGTCGCAAATGAGCGAATAATGAATCATGTCCGCGCCTCGCCCTCGGCGAGCAGCGGATCGAGCCGGCCCTCGCGCTCCAATTCGTATAAGTCGTCGCAGCCGCCGATATGGCGCCCATCGATGAATATCTGCGGAACCGTGGTCCGGCCCCCCGCCAATTCACTCATGCGGGCGCGGGCGGCGCGGTCGCCGTCGACCTTGATCTCCTCGAAAGCCGCGTGTTTTTGACCGAGCAGGCGCTTGGCCGCGAGGCAGTAAGGACAGGTGGCGGTCGTGTAGATGACGATGCGAGTCATGGCGATTCCGTGCGGGAAGCGCCTCTATACAGGAAGTTTTACGCGCCTGTCACCGTCCGCGCGAAAACGAGGAGATCGACGCGGGCGGCGCCGGCCTTCAGCAGCGCCCGCGCGGCGGCGTTGGCCGTGGCGCCGGTGGTGAGCACGTCGTCGACCAGCACGACGGCGCCGCCGGCGATTCGCCCGGCCCTCGCCTTGTCGACGCGAAAGGCGCCGGAGAGATTGGCGGCGCGCTGCGGGCGCGTCAGCCCCACCTGCGGCGCCGTCGGCTTGACGCGTTCAAGCGCCATCGTCTCCAGCGGAACGGCGCTTTCGCGCGAGATCACCCGCGCCAGCGCCGCTGATTGGTTGAAGCGCCGCGACGCCAGCCGCAGCCGGTGCAGCGGGATCGGCGCCAGCACATCGGCGTCCCTAAGCAGCTCGGCGCCGGCGCGGGCCATCCAGCGGCCCATCGGCTCCGCGAGCTCCAGCCGGTCGTAATATTTCAGCCGGTTGGCCAGCGCCCGCGCGGTCCCGCCGTCATAACGGGCGACGGCGCGGGCTCTGGCGAAAACCGGCGGATGCGCCGCGGCCTCGGGCGAGATCATGCCCGGCGCCTCGAAATCGCGCTCGAACGGCGTTCCCAGCCGCTCGCAATAGGGACGCTCGATCAGCCCCATGTCGTTCCAGCAGTCAGCGCAAAGGCCGCCATGCGCCGCGACGGCCTCGCGGCAGCAAAGGCAAGAGGGCGGATAGACGAGATCCAGCAGCCGGACGCCGGCGTTTCTGGCTCCGCGCAGGGCGTCTCGCAGCGGCGTGGCGAACATTGGGAGCCCGAAGTCTTGGCGCGTTTCCGCGCATGGACGAGACCATTTGACGCGGCCGACGCGCCCGCGCAGGATGCGCCCAAAATCGCCGCCCAGGAGACGCTCGTGAACGCCAAAATCATAGTCGAGCGCGACGGCGCCGTCCAGCGAATCGTCTTCAACCGCCCGGACAAGAAGAACGCGCTCGACCGCGAGATGTATCTTACGGTCATCGCCGCCCTGAACGAGGCGGAGGCCGACGCGACCCTGCGCGCGGTTCTGTTCGCCGGCGCGGGCGGGGCCTTCACCGCCGGCAACGACCTCAATGATTTTCTCAAGGGGCCGCGGCCGGGCGAGGAGTTTCCGGCGCTGAGCTTCGTCAAGACGCTCGCCGCTTTTTCCAAGCCGATGATCGCCGCGGTCGCGGGCGATGCGGTCGGCGTCGGGACGACGATGCTGTTTCACTGCGATCTCGTCTACGCCGCCCCTGGCGCCCGCTTCAAAATGCCGTTTGTTGATCTCGGGCTCGTGCCGGAGGCCGGCGTCAGCCTGCTCGCGCCGCGCCTCCTTGGCCAGGCCAAGGCCGCGCAATATCTGCTGCTGTGCGAGAGTTTCGACGCCGCCGAGGCGCTGCGCCTCAACCTCGTCAACGCCGTGACGGACGATCCTTTGGCGATGGCCTCGGACGCCGCGCGGCGCCTTTCGCAAAAGCCCGCCGAGGCCGTGGCTGCGTCGCGCCGGCTGCTGCGCGGCGATCCCGCGCATTTGCTGGAACGCATCGACGAGGAAGCGAGCCTGTTCGCCAAGGCGCTGGCGACGCCGGCGCTGCAGGCCCGGCTTGAGGCGTTTTTCGCGGGGCGGCGGGAGGGAAGTTAAAGGTCGAACGCCGACGCTCGCGACGCTGACTTACGCCGCGAGCAATTCTTGAGGTTCGAGGTCCATTCACGCCGCGCGGTTTCGCGACAACCCCGGGTTCGAGCGCCTGAGGTCATCACGTTATATCGGCGAGCCGAGCGCGCTCGGCCGGAACTCGTCAATCCTCTATTTCGATCGAGTCGCCGCGGCGAACCGTCCCCGTCGAGATCACCTTGGCGTAAACGCCAATCGAGGGGAGCCACTTGCCCGCGAAGGGAACATGCACCTTGTTGTGAACGATGCCCTTATGAAGGATGCCAAGGTCTTTCGGCAGATCGCCTTGCGCCAGAGTGGGCATCACGCAACGGGGACAAGGGTCGGTGACTTGCAGCCGGACCTCGTCGCCGATTCTTATGATCTTCCCGACCCAATCGTTTTCGACGAATCCATCCTCTCCGGCGGTGTCGATCACGATATTTGGCCGAAAGCGCCTGACCTCGAACCGGCCTCGAGGGTAGAGCGAATGGAGACGATCGATGGTCCCGGTGGTCAGAATATGCAGCGTGGCGTAGTCGAAAAACGTTCCGACGGGCGCATCCCCCGCGACGGCTTCCTGACTCACCTCGTCGGCTTTTCCCTCGTTTTCCGGCCAATACTGTTCGAGGCTCGGCCCCTGAGGGGCGGAGCTGGCGAGAGTGACGGCGCGCGATAGCGCCGAGGACAATCCCGCGTCGACATCGGGCTCGTCGCTGCGAATGATCTCTCCCGAAGGCAAGGTGATCCAGACCGGAGGAAGCGAAGCGGCGCGGGGAGGAGACGCATAGGCGGCTCGATAGGCGAAAAAGTCCGGCCATTTCTTGGGGTTCTTCGCGCTGACGACCTTGCCTGTTTCCTTGTCTATCAGCGCGAAGGAGCGGTCGCCGAGCACGCCAGACGGGGTAATGACGGAGGCGTTCAGCTCCTCTCCCATCATGGACTTGACCGGGTATCTCCACAGAGTGGAGACCGAGATTGGGGATGGCCGGGGCATTTTTTATCCTTCCGATGAGTTTCTTTGCCGCCGCATCTTTCTGGATCGAGGTCGATCTCCGGGCCCAGCTTGGAAAAGAGCGCCTCGCGAGCCTGCGCGGCGAGGCGGTCCGGAGGAGCCGAGCGCTATGGCTTTTCTTCTCGAGGGGAGCCGGAGTTCGGCTTATTTCAAGGCGGCGAGATCGGCCCCGAAATTGATGTGATACGGCTGACCGTCGATGACGAAGGCCGGAACGGATTTTACGCCCGAGGCTTCGGCCTCGGCGATCCTGCCCTTCGCCTGACCGAGGTGAACGATCTCGACCTCATATTGTTTTGGATCGAGACTTTCGGCGAACCGACGTTCGGCGTCGACGCAGATCGGGCATCCCGCGTGATAGAAAACCGCTTTGCGTGTCATGACGTTTCACTCCTTTTTTCGTTCGCTTCCTTCTAACGAGCGGCGGCTTTCTTGAACGAACCGCCTTTCTCCTCGACGCGCCCGAAGGCGTGTTGAGCCAGCAAGACGCAAGCTTCATGGCGTCATATCCCGCCCGTCTTCCGCGAAGTCGGAAGACGCCTTCATGTAGCTGGTCCAGACCGCCTCCCGGTCGGCTTCCGGCAGCGCCTCGTGCTCGTCGCAATCGATCCGCAAACCCTCGGCTCCGAAGGCCGCGTCGACATAGGCGCAATGGTGCGGCGCGCGCTTATCCTCATGGGCGTTGGGACGGAAATATCGACAGGTGACGCACATGCGCTGCGGCGCGATCGCGCCCGCTACTTGCAAGGCCCGAATTGTCTTGATGACGAGCCGCAACAGCTCTGTTTGCTCGTGGATCGACAGCGTTTCGAGGGCGCGCTCGGCGGCGGTGATGACGAGCCCTATTCCTCGCACGATATCGCGGCCGACCCGCGTGACGCGGACGGTTACGGCTCGGGTGTCCTCGGGATCGGGGGCCTTCGTCAAAAACCCCTTGCGAACCAGGGACGCGATTGAATCCGTCGCCGTGGGTTGCGTGACGCCGAGCTGCGTGGCGATCGTTCCGACGCGCACCCCTTTTTCTCCGCGGCCCGCGATGAAGGTGAGCACATGCGTCTGTGTCGGATTAAGCCCGACCGCTCCCGCGATCGCCCATTGATCGGCCCGCATGACGACGCAAATTCGATCGAGGCCGTCGCGGAGCCGTCGCGTCAATTGTTGGCTGGGGGAGACTGCAGCGGTCATGGAAGAACAATAGGAGTCCTATATAAAGAGGTCAAGCGTGAACGCCGCCCCGGAGATTGGCGCGCTCATCATAAGCGCCGTTGAGAGCCGCGCCCTTGGAATGCGGTTCCGCGGCAGGCCGCTCGCGCCCCTAAACCTCGCCGGTATTCGCGTAATTCACCAGCCGCGAGGCGCGGATCAGGATGATCCGCATTTTCTCGGCGGCGCGTTGGCAGGTGGTCGCGGCGCGCTCCATGTCTTTTGGCGCGCCGTCGCGGAACTGGCGGCGCACCGAGGCCACGCTGGCGAGGGCGATCAGATCGAGTTCGGCGACAAAGGTCTCGAAGCGGCGGCGGAACGTGGGATTGAGCTGTTCATAGGCTTGAAGCGCGCAATGACGTCCCGGCAGCTTCGAATTGCGAAAATAATCCTGATAGCTCACGGGTTTCCACGCCAGTAAATCCTGGAGCAATTCCGGCATTTGCGGGATCTGCTCCAGCATCATCACCAATTCATTGAACAAATTGAGGTAATCATTGGCGAGGCCGGACACCGGATTGACCAGCGTCTTGCTCTGCAAAGCCTCGATGGCCTCCTCCCGCGTGATTTTATGCGGCTCAATCAGGTGCAAATCGAAGGACATGACGCCTCTCGGTCAACTCGCCCTGAATATGAATTCCAATTCATAATTTTCTGTTGACGAATTCAAACCGACATTTCCGCTTCGAAGCGAGAATCGGTTAACCGCGTTGAATCAGCGCGAACACCGCCGAAAATTCGCTCGATCGCTTCGCGGCGCGAGGCGATCGAGCGCGAACCGTATCACCCCTCGTAAAAGTCCCGCACCAGCCGGTCGAGCAGACGCACGCCCCAGCCGGAGCCCCAGCTCTGGTTGATGTCGCCGGCGGGCGAACTCATGCCGGTGCCGGCGATGTCGAGATGCGCCCAGGGCGTCTTGTCGACGAAGCGTTGCAGAAACTGCGCCGCGGTGATCGAGCCGGCATGGCGTCCGCCGGTGTTCTTCATATCGGCGAAGCGCGAATCGACCATCTTGTCGTAGGCCGGCCCCATCGGCATGCGCCACAGCTTTTCGCCGGTGGCCTCGCCCGCCTTGGTCAGGCGCTCGGCGAGTTCGTCGTTATTGGAGAACAGCCCGGCGTATTCCTGGCCGAGCGCGACGAGAATGGCGCCGGTCAGGGTCGCGAGGTCGATCATGAAAACCGGCTTATACTTCTCCTTCACGTACCAAAGCGCGTCGGCGAGCACGAGCCGGCCTTCCGCGTCGGTGTTGATGATCTCGATGGTTTGGCCCGACAGCGACTTCACGATGTCGCCGGGCCGCTGCGCCTTGGCGTCCGGCATGTTTTCGACGAGCCCCAGCACGCCGATCACATTGGCCTTGGCCTTGCGCGAGGCCAGCGCGCGCATCAGGCCCACGACGGCGGCGGCGCCGGCCATGTCGCCCTTCATGTCCTCCATCGAGGCGCCGGGCTTGATCGAGATGCCGCCGCTGTCGAACACGACGCCCTTGCCGACGAAGGCCAGCGGCTGCGCGCCGGCCGCGCCGCCGTTCCAGCGCAGCACGACGACGAGGCTCTCCTGCGCCGAACCCTGCCCGACGCCCAAAAGCGCGCGCATGCCGATATCCGCCAGCGCCTGTTCGTCGAAAACCTCGACCTCGACGCCAAGCGCGGACAGCTCCTTGGCGCGCCGCGCGAATTCATAGGGCGTCAGCACATTGGCCGGCTCGTTGACCAGCGTGCGCGCCACCAGCACGCTCTCGGCGAGGCCCTCGGCCTCCGTCAGCGCGGACCGCGCGGCCTCGACATTGGCGACGCCGAAAGCGATCTCGCTGGCGCCTTCGCGCTCCGCGTCGTCCTTCTTTTTCTTGGTCTTGTACTGGTCGAACTTATAGGCGCGCAGCACGGCGCCGAGAGCGAACTGGCCCGCCGCCGCGCCGGCGTCGGCCGGGGCTTGCGGCGGATCGAACAGCACGAGCGCGTTGGCGCCCGCGCCGATCTTGCCCATGGTTTGGCCGCCAAGCGCCAGAAAATCGTCGAAGGCCTTGGTGTCGGGAGTCTTGTTGTCGGGAGTCTTGGGCTTTTCCGCCTGCGCGCCGTCGCCGGCCGCCGGGGCCGTCCCGAGCAGCAGCAGGCGCGAGGCGCCGGGAAGGCCGGCGGGCGCCAAAATCTCCAGCGCCGAGCCGCTCTTGCCGGTGAATTTGGCGTAAGCCGCCGCCCGCGCGATCTGGTCGGCGGCGCCCGCCAGCAGCGCCTTGGTCGCCGCGCCAAAGGCCAGTTCGGGGCCGGCGAAGACGACGAGGGTGCGCGGACTCGCCTTGTCCTCCGGGCCGGCGAGGCGGCTTTTGACGTCGTCGAAGGAAAGCGGCTCGAATTTAACTTCAGCGGACATTGCGACCTCGCGGGAGGCGCGGCGGGCGACCGAAAAGGCGCGCGCCGCGCGAACAGAAGGCGCGCAATATCATCTTCCGGCGGCGCGGGGTCAATTCGATCGCGGGCGCTTTTTCGCGCGCCGCGCGATTCGCCCTCGAAAAGCCGCGATGGCCGTGTGAAAGTCCCGGCTTCGATGGGAGACGGCGAACCTGCCGGAAGCGGCCGCTCCCAAGGTTTCACCCGCGAAAACAAGATCGAATGGACAAGCGCCGCCTTTTCGCGGAAAAGGGGCGCGATATAAGGCGGCCGCGATAGCGCCTCCCTTGAACGCCGATAACCCTGGGCCAATGACGAAGCACGGTTCATTTTCCCGCTTGTCGCGCCGCGAGCGTTTTGATTTTGAGCGATTTCCTGTCGTTCGAACGATTCCGTTCGAACGGAAAGCGCTAGGAGCGCGGCGATGATCGGCGTCACGCTTTCGCGTTATTTCGCCTGGCGGTTTCTGCGGACGATCCTGGGGATCTTCCTGACGATCTTTTGTTTGATGTTCGTCATCGTTTTCGTCGAGCTGCTGCGCCGGGTGAGCGACAATCCGCGGACCGGACCCGGGACGGTGGCGCTGATGTCGATCATGCGCGCGCCGTATTCGACCGAGATGATTCTGCCCTTCGCGGTGTTGTTCGGCTCGATGGCGACTTTCGTCGACCTCACCCGCAAGCTTGAACTGGTCGTCGCCCGCGCCGCCGGCATGTCGGTCTGGCAGTTTCTGGCCCCGCCCCTGCTCGCCGCCTTCTTCCTCGGGGTGTTTTCGGTCACCGTATATAATCCGGTGTCGACGACGTTGAAGCAGCGCTCCGATCAGATGGAGTTCGATCTCTTCGGCGTGCAGGGCAGCGTGCGAATCGACCACGGCCTCTGGCTGCGCGAGCATGGCGTCGACGGGCTGTCGATCGTCCACGCCACCGGCGCGGCGCGCGGCGGCGCCGAATTGTCGGGCGTGAGCGTGAACGTCTATACGCAGGACGGCCAATTCATCGAGCGGGTCGAATCGTCCCGCGCGACCTTGCAGCCGGGCGCCTGGCTGCTGGAGGAAGCGCGCGTCACCGCCCCCGGAGAGCCGCCGACCAATGTCGGCCAATATCTGCTTGCGACCGATCTGACGCCCGAGCAACTCGCCGCCGCCGCCGCGCCGCCGCAAGGCGTCCCCTTCTGGGACTTGCCCGAGATGACCGCGCAGACGGCGGACGCCGGGCTCGACGCGCGAGGCTACCGCCTGCAATTCCAAAGATTGCTCGCGAGGCCGCTGCTGCTCGTCGCCATGGTCCTCGTCGCGGCGGCGTTTTCATTAAGATTTTTTCGATTTGGCGGCATAGCCAAGACGCTGGCGGGTGGCGTCGCCGCCGGCTTCGTGCTTTATATCGCGACCGAAATCTTCTCGGACCTCGGCGGCGCGGGAACGATCAGCCCATCGCTCGCCGCCTGGTCGCCCGCGCTCGTCGGGACCATGCTTGGCACGCTGTCGCTGCTGCATTCGGAAGATGGTTGACGCGGCGCCCGCCGTCCGCGCGCCGCGAGCCAATGTCGCCGCGAACGCCTGGGCTCCGTCCGGGCGGGCAAGGCGGTCCGTCCGTCGCTCCAGCCATGGGGCGTCGAAGTCCACAGGGGATAGTTAATGCGCTTTGATGTCTGGACGTCGACCGCTTGCGCCGCGCTGTTCGCGGCCTGCGCCCTTTTCCTCCCGGCGCCGTCGCGCGCCGCCGAGTTCTCCAACGATCAGAAGGCCGAGATCGGCAAGATCGTCAAGGAGTATCTCCTGGCCAATCCCGATGTCGTGAAGGATGCCATCGAGGAATTGGACAAGCGCGAGAAAGTCGCCGAGGCCAGCGCGCGCGAAACGACGCTGACGAAGCAAGCCGACAAATTGTTCAACTCGCCCAATCAGGCGGTGGTCGGCAATCCCGACGGCGACGTCACGCTGGTCGAGTTTTTCGACTACAACTGCGGCTATTGCAAGCAGTCGCTGACCAATGTCGCCAAGCTGATCGACAGCGACCCGAAGCTGCGCGTGGTGCTCAAGGATTTCGCCATCCTGGGGCCTGATTCGGTCGAGGCGGCGGAAGTCGCGACGGCGCTGCACCACCAGTTCAAGGGCCAGAAATTCTGGGAGTTTCACCGCAAGCTGCTGAACGCGCGCGGACACGTCGGCAAGGCCCAGGCGATCGCCGCGGCCAAGGAACTCGGCGCCGACGTGGACCAGCTCGAAAAGGATTTGAAGAGCCCGTCGATTCACGACGCCCTGACGGAAGTCGGCAAGCTGGCGGACGATCTGCATTTCAACGGCACGCCCTCGTGGATTCTCGGCAAGGAGGCGTTCGTCGGCGGCCTTCCCTACGCGGAAATGAAGACGAAGATCGACAACATCCGCAAATGCGGCAAATCCACCTGCTGATTCGCGCGACTTAATCCCTTCTCCCACTTGTGGGAGAAGGTGGCCCTTGCGTCAGCAAGGGTCGGATGAGGGTTCGCGGGAAGTTCCAACCAAGCCGCCGCGCCCTTCATCCGACTCCGCTTCGCGAAGCTGCCTTCTCCCGTGAACGGGAGAAGGAGCGCCCCCCGCCTTAAGCGGTGGGGCTTTCCTTGCCGCGCCGACAGGTTTATGTGGTTCCATCGGCGCGCCGCGCCCTGGCTTCAGGTGTTTTCATGTCAGCCGTCCACGTTCTCAACGGCCCCAATCTCAATCTCCTGGGCGCCCGCGAACCCGAAATCTATGGCGAGGCGACGCTGGACGACATCCGCGCGTCGCTCGCCGAGCGCTGCGCCGCGCGCGGCGTCGAACTCGCGTTCAAGCAATCGAATTTCGAGGGCGATCTCGTCACCTGGATTCAGGAGGCGGGCGCCGCCGGGGCGCCGGTGATTTTGAACGCCGGCGCGCTGACCCACACCTCGATCGCCCTGCACGACGCGATCAAGGGAGCCAAGGCCGACGTGATCGAGGTTCACCTCTCCAACGTCCATGCACGCGAAAGTTTCCGCCATCATTCCTATATCGCGCCCGCGGCGCGCGGCGTGATCGCGGGCTTTGGCCCACTCTCCTATCTGCTGGCCCTCGAGGCTCTCTTCGCCACCGCAACGAGAAAGACCTGAGCATCCATGGCGCGCAAACCCCCAGCCTCCCGTTCGACCCGAAAGGCCAGCCCGCGCGCCTCGGCGTCGCCACGCGCAACGCCGGAAACGACGGCCGTCTCGCGCGAGGAGAGCCTGTTGCGGCTCATCGCCGGACTCATGACGGACAGCGATCTCTCCGAGATCGAAATCGAAAAGGGCGATCTGCGCATCCGCGCGGCGCGCGGCGCGGCGACCCCGCAAGCGCCCGCGACCTTCGCGCCGACCTATTATCAAACAGCGCCCGCCCCCGCGCCGGTTTCGGCGCCAGCCGCGAAACCGGCGCCGATCGTCGAGGCGCCCGCCGCCCAGGCCGACAACGTTAACGCGGTCAAATCGCCGATGGTGGGCACCGCCTATTTGCGGCCCAACCCGGAAGCCAAGGCCTTCGTCGAAATCGGCGCGCGCGTTTCGGCCGGCGACAAGCTGTTGCTGATCGAGGCGATGAAGACCTTCAACGACATCGTGGCGCCGAAGGCGGGCGTCGTGACCGCGATTCTCGTCGAGGACGGGCAGCCGGTCGAGTATGGCGAGCCCTTGCTCGTGATCGAATAGGCGACGCCGCAAGATGATCGACAAAATTCTCATCGCCAATCGCGGCGAAATCGCCCTGCGCATTTTGCGCGCGGCGAAGGAGTTGGGCATAGCGACCGTCGCCGTGCATTCGACCGCCGACGCCCATGCGATGCATGTGAAGCTCGCCGACGAGTCGGTCTGCATCGGCCCGGCCCCGGCGCGCGACTCCTATCTCAACATTCCCGCGCTGCTCTCGGCCTGCGAGATCACCGGCGCCGACGCCGTGCATCCCGGCTACGGGTTCCTCTCCGAGAACGCCCGCTTCG
>PLZT01000671.1:0-5597 GCA_003152255.1 Methylocystaceae bacterium
GAAGGACCGCGGTTTCACCGGCTCGCCCCGCTCCAGCGCCTCGCATAGCGTTTCGACCGTCATCACTGCTTCAATCGCGCGCGGCGTCTCCGTCTCCGGCGTGGTGCCGGAGATGTCTCCGTTCTTCACGCGGCAAATGTAGCCCCGAAGACTTTCCCAGTGGACGCGCTGTCCCTCCTGCGGGTTCGGATACAGCACAGAATAGCGTTCCTCGATCTTGTCCATGTAAGCTTCAAGCTCCGCAATGGTCGCCATCGTCGTCACCGGCTCCTCGTCTTCGGTTTGGCTGGAATACCTACACTCCCGCCGCGCCAAGTCTGCCTGCGTCGCCGTACCGTCGGCAAGAGCTTTCAGCGCGACGAAATGACGGCGCGCGGGGAGGGCAGGGGATCAATTCAGAGACATGCCCGTCGGTCGCCGCGAAGTCGCCGCCCTTGAACAGCAAGGGAGCGTTCATAGTCGCGGCGAGCGCGTAAGCGGCAATATGGAACGTAATCGGTGCCGCCCCTGCGCGCCACAATTAAAGCGCTCAACGCCGATGAGGCTCATCCGGGGAGTCGGGTTCCCGTACTCAAAGGTACGTAAAGCGACATGACACCGGCTGCGAGCCTTCCCGTCTACCATCCGAGCTGTTTGATCGGATGCTGCGGGACTCCGTCGCTTGGAAAACGCTACTGGCGACCTTTGATCGCCATGCAGGGGCCGAATTCAAGCTGCCGCTAAACGAGCCAAGTCTTCGCAATTCTGTTGGACATCTCGCAAAATTCGACCTAACAGACATGGCCCCAAATAGGGGCCTCATGGCCAGCCTATCCAGTTGATAATATTAACGTTGTATAAAACCATGTGTCGCTTTACGTACCTTTGAGTAAGGGAACCCAAGACCCAAAGCGGACCACCCAGGATCGAAAGCTGATGGTCAAAGAGCCGCGCACAAACGGTGGCCCTGGCTCGCTCTCGTGCTGGAAGGGCCGGAGCACGGCCGAACCATTCCATTACTGGTCATTGGGGTTTGGTCGCCCCAGATCGATCTAATCTGATAAAAGCTTTGAACGTGCCAAGCTACGCTCACTGCGAGCGCGGTCTAGGGGACCTGGCGGCATGAGCGATCTTCGCGACTGGTTGCGCAAAAACAAGCTCGAGCAATATGCCGACGCTTTCGAGGCGAACGACATCGATCTCGATATTCTCTCGGAGTTGACGGAGCATGATTTAGAAAAGCTTGGCGTGTCGCTGGGCAATCGGCGGCGGTTGGTAAAGGCGATCGCGGAGCGCGCGGTAGGCGAGTCCGCGACAGCGCCTATGCCGGCCCCCGGGCTTGACTCGGGGGTCTCCAGCGAGGCCGAGCGGCGGCAAGTCACGGTTTTGTTCTGCGATCTGGTCGGCTCCACGGCGCTATCGTGTGCGATCGATCCCGAGCCTTTGGGCACGCTGATCCGGCGCTATCAGGACGCCGCTGCGGGTGCGATTGGGCGGTTCGGCGGCTTCGTCGCCAAATTCATGGGGGATGGCGTTCTTGCCTATTTTGGCTTTCCGCGCACCTTCGAGGATGCGGCCGAACGCGCCGTTCGCGCCGCGATCGGTATCCTGGCGGAAGTCGGCGGCATCGCGGGCCCGGACGGGACGCGGCTTCAGGCGCGAATCGGCATCGCCACCGGTCTCGTCGTGGTCGGCGAAATCGTCGGAACCGGCCCCGCGCAAGAGCGCACTATCGTCGGCGAAACTCCCAATCTCGCGGCGCGACTTCAATCGCTCGCTGCGCCCGACACTATCCTCATAAGCGAGGCAACTCAGCATCTCCTCGGGGGGATGTTTGATCTCGAACCGATCGGCGAGCATGAGCTGAAGGGATTTGCACGCCCGGTTCCGGTCTGGCGCGCGCGGGGCGAAGCATCGGTCGAGAGCCGCTTTGCTGCGATCCGCACCGGCGGCAATTTACCGTTCATCGGGCGCGCACACGAAATGGGGCTGTTGCTCGACCGCTGGCGCCTGACTTGCCAGGGCGAGGGACAGATTGTCACCGTGATCGGCGAAGCCGGCATCGGCAAATCCCGCTCGATCGAGGCGCTGCAGGAAGCGCTCGTCGCCGAGCCGCACGCCCGCATCCATCTGCAGTGCTCGCCCTATCACAGCGACAGCGCGCTTTACCCGGTGATCCAGCATCTGGGTCGCGCCGCCCGCTTCGCCGCCGCGGACTCGCCAAGTGCGCGGATGGAGAAACTCGGCGCCTTGTTCGCCGAACGGGCGGCGTCGGACGCGGCCGCGATTCCGTTGCTGGCGGAACTGTTGACGATCCCAGCACCGACCACGCCGCTGTCTCTGACGCCAGCGCAACGCAAGGCGGCGATCATTGCCCTCCTGGTCGACGAGATCGTCCGCCTTGGCGAGACCGATCCGGTGCTTCTGGTTTTGGAAGACGCTCACTGGATCGATGCCACCACGCTTGAATTTATGACGCGCTTGACCGACAGCATCGGTCCGGCCCGGTTGTTTGCCGTGGTGACCGCGCGGCCGGAATTCACGCCGCCCTGGCTGGCGCGGCCGCACGCGACGCTGCTGACGCTGGGTCGGCTGGGCCGCGTGGAATGCGCCCAGTTGGTCGCCGGCGTCGCCGCCTCGCACTGCCTGTCGGCGGAAACCGTCGCGGCAATCGTTGCCAAGACCGATGGCGTGCCGCTGTTCGTCGAGGAGCTGACCAAGAGCATGATGGAAGCGCCGGGGGAGGACAGCGCGGCGGTGCCAGCGACACTCAAGGATTCGCTCATGGCGCGGCTCGATCGCCTCGGCGAGGCACGCGAGGTGGCGCAGATCGCTTCGGTCATTGGCCGGCAATTCACGTTTGCTTTACTCGACGCGATTGCACCTCAGCGCGACGCTGAGCTCGAAGCCGCGCTGGCGAGGCTGGGCGCGGCAGGCATCATCTTTCCCGAAGGCCGCGGCGGCCAGGAACGGAGCTACAGTTTCAAGCATGCGCTGGTGCGAGACGCGGCCTACGAAAGCTTATTGCTGTCCCGGCGGCGCGAGTGGCATGAGCGCATCGCCCGCGCGCTCGAGGAACGGTTCCCCGAAATAGCGGCGAACGAGCCGGAATTGCTGGCCCATCATTTTGGCGCCGCGGGGTTGGGTCTACCAGCCAGCGATTACCGCATGCATGCCGGCGACCGGGCGATCCGCCGCTCGGCCTACAAGGAGGCCATCGCCCATTTCTCGGCGGGCCTCAAGATTGCAGAAACATTGCCTGACGCCGCGGACTGCAAGCGCCGCCTCCTGGATTTTCTATTGAAACTCGGCCCGGCGTTGATGGCCGTGCGCGGCACGCAGAGCGCGGAGGTCGAGTACACCTATCGTCGCGCCACCGAGATCGGCGAAAGTTTGGGCGACGTCACAGCATTGTTCAAAGCCAAATGGGGCCTATGGCATAGCGCCAATGTTAGGCAAAAGACAGCGCTGGCGCGCGACCGCGCAAACGAGTTGCTGGATTTGGCGCGGCGGTCGAACGACGGCGATCTGTTGCTCGAAGCCTATCATTGTGGCTGGGCCACCGCGTTCTATCGCGGCGAAGTCGCCGCTACGCTCGATTTGGGCCGCATCGGCGTCGAGACCTACGACGTAAATCGGCACCGCCACCTCGGCCACGCTTTCGGCGGCCACGATCCCGGCGTTTGCGCCCACATCTTGAGCGCCGTATCGCTGGAGCTATCGAGCGACCGGGAACTGGCGAAAGGAAGCATCGCGCGGGCGCTTGCCCTTGCCGAAGCGCTCGATCAGCCCAACAGCCTCGCTCGTGCCCTCTACGATAGCGCCATGTGCTACCAGCTTGTTACCGATCGCGAGGCAACCTTCGCGGCCGCGCAACGCGTGGCGGCGCTGGCGGAAAAATTTGGGCTGTTGCCATATCGCGCGGGCAGCCTGCTTCTGATGGCCTGGGCAACCGCGCTTGGCTCGGGTGTCGCCGAGGCTGCGCAAATAATCGACTCCGAAATCGACAAGGCGACCGCCGTTCGTCCGTTGCCGCAATATTACCTCGGCTTGGCAGGCGAAGTGCTGCTCGCGTCCGGCCGGTCGGCGGAAGCGCTCGCGTTGCTCGACCGTGCGATTGCCGCGATCGACGAGCCCGGCGTCGGGTTCTATGTGCCGGAAATCTATCGCCTGCGTGGCGAATGCCTGCTCGCGCTCGGCCGCGGCAACATGGACGAGGCGCGGCAGGCTTTCGCGGCCGCGCGCGACATCGCCATTCGGCAAGGGGCAGTCATCTTCGAGCGCCGCGCCGAAGCATCCCTTGGCGAGATTACGAATATTCGGACTATCGGATAGCGGCAACGCCACCGTCGGCTCACAAAGGACAGCGAGGAAGGTCGGCTCTTGGCATATGGTCGCTGGTTCCCACGCCGTCGTTTTCTGCTCCGCCGAGATACGGCTCCGGCGGACGGGAGCATGACAAAGTGTGGGGTGCGCCAAATGCCGGCGACTGTATTCCCGTAGAGGTCGCCTGTGCCGCCCCACATTTTGTCATGCTCCCCGTCCCCGCAGCTCATGGCGCTGAATGACCCGGAGCGGTCCTTTGCGCGGGTTCGCGCCACAACCTCCGAAATCGGCGTCAAGTCGCCTTAATTCTAAAATTCGACTCAATTCATGGAAAATTTATAGCGGACACACTCGGGAAACACTCTCGCCGCGACGGAAACATATCTTTCCAAAGAAGATTCGACTGTGAATGGCATCGGACGCCCATCCGCCGCGGGTCATGGGATAAGCGCTTTCGATGACGACGGCATGGGGATTTTCGACCGCGCGATGGGTTGGCGGCATAGGCGGACACCTTTCGAGGAGCAGCGGCGTCGGCCGGAGGCGCCAGATTGCGGCTCATTCCCCGGCCCGTCTTGGGGGCGTCGGCTAAATGGCTAAAGCGACAACAGTTTTTATGACCGGGGCGAGCGGGTTCATCGGATCGGCGGTCCTGCATAGGTTGGTTGAAGCCGGGTTCTTGGTGCGCGCGCTTGTGCGCCCTGGCAGCCCGCGCGATCACCTGCCGCATCATGGCGTGCGGCTTGTGGAAGGCGATATTCGCGATCGCGAATCCATCAGAAGCGCCATTACAGGCGCTCGCTACGTCTTCCATGTCGCCGCCGACTATCGCCTTTGGGCGCGCGACCGGAACGAAATTCTCACCACCAACATTTCCGGAACGCGCATCGTCATGGAGGAGGCCCTGCGCGCCGGCGTCGAGCGCGTGATTTACACCAGCAGCGTCGCGACCCTAGCGCCGCGGCCCGATAGCGCGCCCGCCGATGAAAGCGTTTCCCTGGCTGAACCCGATGCGATCGGAACCTATAAGCGCAGCAAGATCCTGGCGGAGCGTTTGGTTTTGTCGATGGTGGCGGATCAAGGCCTCCCAGCGGTCATTGTCAATCCATCGACGCCGGTGGGACCACGCGATGTGCGACCAACCCCTACTGGGCGGATGATCGTGGCCGCGGCTTCGGGAGGAATTCCCGCCTTTGTGGATACGGGCCTGAACCTAGTGCATGTCGACGATGTGGCGCTCGGGCATTTGGCTGCGCTGGAGCGCGGCAGGGTCGGCGAACGTTATATCCTGG
>PLZT01000671.1:5666-5809 GCA_003152255.1 Methylocystaceae bacterium
TCCTGGAAGCCGTCCGTTGGTTTCATGACTCCGGTTACTGTAAAGCGGCGCCGATAACCTGAATGAACTCGTCTTTGCTTCCGCTCCCACACATCAATGCCGCGCAAATGGAAGCGAGCAAAAGGCTTATCCCTCTCCTTCCG
>PLZT01000421.1 GCA_003152255.1 Methylocystaceae bacterium
AAGTCGATCATCATGATCGCGTTCTTTTTAACGATGCCGATGAGCAGAATAATGCCGATGATCGCGATGATATCGAGATCGTGACCCGTGACGCGAAGCGCCAGCAGCGCGCCGACGCCCGCCGACGGAAGGGTCGAAAGGATCGTGATCGGGTGAACGAAGCTCTCGTAAAGAACGCCGAGAACGATATACATCGTGATGATCGCCGCGACGATCAGCAGCACCTCATTGCTCAAGGAGGCCGTGAAAGCCGCGGCCGAGCCCTGCATCGCCGTGGTGAAGCTGTCCGGCAGGCCGATCTCCTGCTCGGCGGCCTCGATGGCCTTCACGGCGGCCCCGAGCGAAGCGCCCGGCGCCACGTCGAACGAGATGGAAGTCGCCGGAAACTGGCTCAAATGCGTAATTTGTAGCGGTCCCGTGCTTTCCTCGATGTGCATGATCGCGGAGAGAGGAACCTGTCCGTTCGACGACGACGACGACGGCAGATAAAGGTCCGACAAGGATTTAAGCGAGGTTTGAAATTTAGGATCGACCTCCATGATGACGCGGTATTGATTGGACTGGGTGTAAATCGTGGAAACGATGCGTTGGCCGAACGCGTCGTAGAGAATGTTGTCGACCGTCGCCATCGTGATGCCGAAACGCGCCGCCGTTCCGCGATCGATCACGATGTTGAGGGTCTTGCCGCGATCTTGAAGATCGCTCGCGACATTGGTGATTTCCGGCAGATCGCGCAATCGCTCCAGAAGCTTCGGAACCCATTTTTGCAGTTCCGACCCATTGGCGTTCTCGACGACGAAATGATAACCGGCGCGGCTGACGCTCGAGTCGATCGTCAGATCCTGCACGGGCTGCATGTAGAGCTTGATGCCCTTCACCCGCGCGGTGGAACTCTGGAGGCGGGCGATCACCTCGGCGACCGACGACTTGCGCGCGCCGAACGGCTTCAGCTCGATCAGAAACCGTCCGGTGTTCAAAGTCGTGTTGGCCCCATCGACGCCGATGAAGGAACTCAGACCCGCGACATCGGGATCCCGGCCGATGACGTCTCCAAGAGCCTGTTGTCTTTCGGTCATCGCAGCGAAGGAAATTTCCTGGCTCGCCTCCGAAATCCCCTGGATCGCCCCCGTGTCCTGCAACGGAAAAAATCCCTTTGGAATTTCAACGTAAAGCAGACAAGTGAGAATCAGCGTCGCGATCGCCGCCAACAGCGTCAATGGCTGATGTTCAAGCACGACGTCGAGGGCGCGCGCATATTGCTTGATGATCCAGTTGAATCCGCGTTCGGAGGCAAGATCGAAGCGGGTGCGCTGCGCGACGGTGCGATGGCGCAGGAGCTTCGCGCAAAGCATGGGGACGAGGGTCAGCGCGACGAAGGCGGAAATGATGATCGTGACCGCGAGCGTGATGGCGAATTCATGGAAAAGACGTCCAACGACGTCGCCCATGAACAGCAGCGGAATCAGCACCGCGATCAGGGACACGGTGAGCGAAATGATGGTGAAGCCGATCTGCCGCGAGCCGCGCAGCGCGGCTTGTAGCGGCGCCTCGCCTTCCTCGATGTAGCGCGCGATGTTTTCGATCATCACGATCGCGTCGTCGACGACGAAGCCGGTGGAGATCGTCAGAGCCATCAACGAAAGATTGTCGAGACTGAATTTTAGCAAATACATGACGACCAATGTGCCGACGAGCGACAGCGGCACCGAGAGGCTCGGAATAATGGTCGCGGGCAGATTGCGCAAAAAGACGAATATGACGAGAACGACCAGAACGACCGCGAGGCCAAGCTCGAACTCGACATCTTCGACCGAAGCGCGGATCGTCGTCGTTCGGTCGCTCAGCACCGTCACGTCCAACGCGACCGGGAGGGACGCGCGCAATTTCGGCAGCAGCGTCTTGATCGTGTCCACGACCTGAATAACGTTGGCGCCCGGCTGGCGCTGGATGTTGAGAATGATCGCGCGCGTCGAATTGGCCCATGCCGCGATCTTGCTGTTCTCCGGTCCATGACGCACGCTCGCCACGTCACTGACGCGGACGGGGTTGCCATTGCGATAAGCGACGATGACATCGGCAAACTTCGCCGCGTCGTCGATTTGATCATTGGCGTTGATCGTCGAGGATTGTTGCGGGCCATCGAAGGCGCCCTTGGGCGTGTTGGCGTTGTTGTTGTTGAGCGTCGTGCGCAAATCGTCGATATTCAGCCCATAGGCGGCGAGCGCGCCCGGATTGAACTGGATGCGAATGGCGGGGCGCTGGCCGCCGCTTATGCTGACGAGGCCGACGCCGGGTTGCTGCGACAGCTTTTGCGCCAGACGGGTTTCGACGAAGTCTTCGATTTCGATCAGCGGCAGGGACTTCGACGTGACAGCCAGCGTCATGATCGGCGCGTCGGCCGGATTGACCTTGGCATAGACCGGCGGCGTCGGAAGATCCTGGGGAAGCAGGTTACCCCCCGCGTTGATCGCCGCCTGCACCTCCTGCTCGGCGATGTCGAGGCTGAGGTCGAGATTAAACTGAAGCGTGATCACCGAGGCGCCGCCGGAACTCGCCGAGGTCATCTGATTGAGCCCGGGCATTTGCCCGAACTGTCGCTCGAGCGGCGCCGTGACGGCCGATGTCATGACCTGCGGACTGGCGCCGGGATAAAAGGTCTGCACCTGAATCGTCGGGTAATCCACCTCGGGCAAGGCGGACAGTGGCAGAAAATTATAGGCGAACATGCCCGCGAGCAGAATGGCGACCATCAACAGCGTCGTGGCCACCGGACGCAGAATGAAGATTTCCGAAGGGTTCATCGCGGGCGGCCGTCTCTCTTTTGGGCGAGGGGCGTGGCGGACGGGTTATTCCGCATCGGGCCGCTTTCTGGCGCGACGCTCGCGGGCCTTCTCCGGGTCCCAGTCGCGCTTGTCCCACCCGGCTCCCTCGCGCTTGTCGGGCCCCACGCTATCCCCATCGCGTCGCGAGCGCCTGGGCGGAGCGACCGCCTCGGAAGTTGGCTTATTGTCGGCGATCTTGATCTCAGCGCCGTCGCGCAAGCGGTCGGCGCCGTCGATGACGACCTGGTCGCCTTCCCCGACGCCGCTCTTGACCTCGACCATGCCGCCGTCGGCGACGCCGAGCGTGACGGGCTGCACGGCGACCTTGGCGCCCTCCTTGACCACATAGACGAAGGAGCCGTTCGCGCCGGTCTGGACCGCGGCGACCGGCATGGTGATCACGTTCTTTTCGACATCGACCAGCAATTGAACGTTCACGAACTGGTTGGGGTAGAGCTTTTCGTCCTTGTTTTCGAACTCCGCCCTGGCCTTGACCATGCCGGTCGTCGTGTCGATCGTGTTGTCGAGCGTGTTGAGGCGGCCGACCCCGAGCGTGTTGGCGTTCGCCCGGTCCAGCGCGGTCGCCCGCAGCACGCCGCGGGCCTTCAGCCCGGCGGTAATTTCCGGCAGATAGTCCTCCGGCACCGAAAAAATCACCGAAATCGGATCGATCTGGGTGATCAGGACGATGCCGTTCGCATCGCCCGTCGTCACGTAATTGCCCGCGTCCACCTGCCGAAGGCCCACGCGTCCGGAGACCGGTGCGATGAGGTGGGCGTAGGTCAGATTCAAGGTCTGATTGTCGACCTGCGCCTGATCGCTTTTGACGCTGCCCTCGTATTGCTTGACCACCCACACCTGGTTTTCGGCCTGCTGCCGCGCGATCGAATCCTGCTTCATCAAGGTGTTGTAACGCTTAAGGTCCGCGCGCGCCTGATCGAGAAATCCCTGATCGTGGCGCAACTGCCCTTCGTACTGCTCTTTCAACACCTGATAGGGACGCGGGTCGATCTGGGCGAGGAAGTCGCCCTTTTGAACCATCTGCCCTTCCTTGAAGGCGACCTCGGTCAAATAGCCGTTCAACTGCGTTTTCACGATCACATTGGCGATGGGCGTCACGGCGCCGAGCGCGTTGCGGACGATCTTGATGTCGCCCCGCGCGACGGTCGCGACCCCGACCGGTTGAGCGCCGCCGAACTGGCCACGTCCCGGCGGCCTTCGGCCCTGGTCCTGCGGCCACATGATCCGGTAGGTCGCGTAGCCGAGCAGCGCGACGATCAGCAACCCGAGAGCGATCGCGACCGGCGAGCGCCGCGCGATCGCTTTTGGCGCCGACTCCCGCTTAGTCTCGACGTCGCCCGCGGGGCCAACTTCGTATTTTATCTCGGGGTCGGGGAGAGCGACATTATCGTCCATCTTTGTATCACCTGTCTGATGGCTCGCGGGCCATGCCTGTGTTTAGCGCGGCTCCGGGGCGGTAGACGTGACGGTGGCGGGCAAGGCGCTGATCGGGACTGGCAAAGGCGGCGCTTTAATGGCGGAGAGATCGTCGATCGCGGGAAGACTCGCGGCGTCCCAACCGCCGCCGAGCGCCTGAATCAGGCTGACACTCGCGACAAAGAGATTTTGCCGCGCGGTCAGCGCCGATTCCTCGTTCGACAGCAACGTCGCCTGCGCCGTCACGACCGAGGTGAAAGCGACCGTGCCGACGCGATACTGGTTGAGGTAGAAGCCCACGGCGTCGCGCGCCTCCTTCACGGCTTCCCTATATCTCTCGGCTTCCCGCGCCAGGATGCGAATCGCCGCGAGTTGGTCCTCGACCTGCTGGAACGCCGTGACCACGGTTTGGCGATAATTCGCGACGCCCTGGTCGTAGCTGGCCTTGGCCGCCTGCAACTGGGCGTCGAGCAGGCCGCCGTCGTACATCGTTTGCGTGGCGCCGCCGATAATCGACCACGCCTCGTTCGCGGCGATGACCGGCCAGGGCTGCGGGCCAATGAAAGTCAACGCGCCGGTCAGGCTGATGTTCGGATAGAAATTCGCCACGGCGACTCCGACCAGCGCGTTCAACTGCTGCAACTGCCGTTCCGCCGCCGCTATGTCGGGACGCCGCTCCAGCAGGCGCGACGGCACGGTCACGGGGAACCGCGGCGGAGTTTGCGTGGCCCAGCGGCGTCTCGGAATGCTCAGCTCGTACGGAGGCCGCCCGGTCAGCACGGCGATGGCGTGTTCGTATTGGGCTCGCGCCACGCCGACATTGATCGCCTGCGCCTCCGTCGACAGCACCTGATTATCCGCCGTGATGAAGTCCGCGCGGCTGGAAATGCCGACGTCGTACTGGTTTTTGAGGATATCGCGCGTGCGCCTGAATCCCTTCAGCGTGTCCTCGATCACGGCCTCAAGCTCGTCGGAGGCGCGCAGATTGAAATAGGCGGTCACGAGTTGCGCCTGCGCCAGCAACTTCGCATTGGCGAGGTCGGCCGCGCTGACCTGCGCCGACGCGGCGTCGGCTTCAACCGTGCGGCGAATGCGGCCCCACACATCGACCGCCCAGGTGGCGTTCAGCGCCGCCGTGTAATTCCAGTTGAAGGCGGGCGCGCTCGTGGAGGACA
>PLZT01000413.1:0-5208 GCA_003152255.1 Methylocystaceae bacterium
TCGGCGCCGACATCGGCGCCCTTGGTGAAGATGCCGCCGCCGAGACGAGCGAAGATCGAGATCAGCGACGCTCCGAAGCCGAGACCCACCAGCGCGTCGACGACGACGCGATCGGCCGCCGTATAGCCGGCGAACCAGGTGAGAATGGCGTAATAGACCGCGACGCCGAGCAGCGCGAGGCCGGCCACCAGCAGACCGGTGATGGCGCCCGCTTTAAAGGCGATCTCGAGGCCGCCGGCCAGCGATTTCGTCGCCGCCTGCGCGGTGCGCACATTGGCGCGCACGGAGACGTTCATGCCGATGAAGCCGGCGGCGCCGGACAGCACGGCGCCGAGCAGGAAGCCGAAGGCCACCCACCATCCAAGCAAGATCACAAGCAGCACGAAAATGCCGCCGCCGACATAGGCGATCGTGGTGTATTGCCGCTTCAGATAGGCCTGCGCGCCTTCGGCGATGGCGTCGGAGATTTCCTGCATTTTTTGCGAGCCGGCGTCCGCGGCGAGCAACTCCCGCGAGGTCTTCACCCCGTAGACAATGGACAAAAGTCCAAAGATAATGGTTAAAAACAGCACCATGGTGGATTCGCCCCCTCATTATTGACCGCGCTCGCGCGATCGATAGCCGTGTCGGACCGCCGCGGTAAAGGCGCTGCGCCGCAGAAAAACACGCAACCACGAACCGAATCGTGGATGCCGCGAGTTTGGGCCTTCCTTTGCCAGAAACGGCGGGTTCGGGCAATGCCGGGGAGGCGCGACGGGTCAGAAGTGACTGAACGACAATCTATTGAAGTTCCTTGGTTTTCCTTGCTCGTCGAGAAAAACCGTCTCGCAGTCTCCAGCAATTAGTTCGCCGATTCTTGCGCAAGGCGCGCCAGCGGCTCGCGCCGCCGCCGCGAATTGCGCCCCGCCAGAGCCCACGCAACAAAGAACCTCGTAATCGTCGCCGCCCGTCAGCGCGACCTCCAACAGGCTTGGGTCGAGAGCGATCGCTTCCCGCGCCGCGTCGGAAAGGGGCACGCTCGCGAGCGCGACTTTCGCGCCAAGTTTCGAGGCCCGCGCCAGTTTGGTCAAGTCGCCAACGAGCCCGTCGGAAACGTCCATCGCGGCCGTGCCGTGAAGACGCAGCGCCGCCGCCAGAGCGAGTCGGGGACGCGGCAGGAGATAACGCTCCAGCAAATGCTCGCGCGCCGGCGCCGACAGACGGCGCGCAAAGGCCTCGTCGCATCGCAGCCGCAGCCCCAGCGCCGCGTCGCCGATGGTTCCACTGACAAAAACGGCGTCGCCGGCTTGGCCCGTGGTTCGCGCTACGAAACGGCCCTCTGGCGCCTCGCCGAGCGCGGTGATGGAAAGCGTGAGCGGCCCCGGCGTCGAAACCGTGTCGCCGCCGAGCAAGGGACAGCGATAGGCCAGCGCATCCTCGCCGAGTCCGGCGGCGAAAGCCGCCAGCCAGTCGTTGGTCCAATCCGGCGGCAGGGCGATGGCGAGCAGAAAGCCGACGGGCTCGGCGCCCTTGGCGGCAAGGTCCGATAAATTGACCCGCAGCGCCTTCTTGGCGATCAGCCTCGGCGGATCGTCCTCGAAGAAATGCACCCCGGCCACCAGCGCGTCGGTCGTCGCCACCAAGGGGTTGTTGCTCGCTGGAAGGAGCGCGGCGTCGTCGCGAAGGCCAAGCGCCGCCGCGCCGGCGAGAGGCGCGAACAGCGTGGCGATAAGTTCGTCCTCGGAAAAGCGACGCGCCATTCCCCTGCCCTCGCGGCGTTACTCCCTCGTCATTTCCTTGGGCCGCGTCTGCCGCGCCAGGCGGTCGAGCACGGCGTTGATCATGCCGGATTCGGTCGGCCCGAAGAAGGCGCCGGCGACATCGACATATTCCTTGATGACGACGCGCATCGGCACATCCTTGCGCTTATGCAGTTCATAGGCGCCCGCGCGCAAAATGGCGCGCATCACGGTCTCGATCCGCGCCAGTGGCCAGCCGCCCTGCAAGGCCGCGTCGACCTCGCGGTCGATCATGACCTGCTCGTCGAGCACGCCTTGCAGAATTTCGCGAAAAAAGCCGACCTCCGCGGGCTTATATTGCTCGCCCTCGATTTCGCGGCCCATCCAATGGGTCTCGAATTCGGCGAAAATGTCGTTGAGGCCCTTGCCCGCGACTTCCATCTGATAAAGCGCCTGCACGACGGCGAGCCGCGCGTTGGAGCGTTGTTCGATGCTCATGTCCGCGCCCCCAATTTTCGCGCGAGACGCACCAAGGCGAGCGCGGCGAGCGCGGCGTCCGCGCCCTTGTCGCCATGCTTGGGATCGGCGCGCGTGACGGCCTGTTGTTCATTTTCCACGGTGAGGATTCCATTGCCGAGCGGCAGTCGGTTTGAAACGGAGAGATCGGTGAGCGCCCGCGCGCTCTCGTTGGCGACGATCTCGAAGTGATAGGTTTCGCCGCGAATGACGCAACCAAGCGCGACGACGCCATCATAGGGCGCACCGGCCTTTTCCGCGACCTCGAGGGCGATTGCGATGGCTGGCGCGATCTCCAGCGCGCCGGGAACTTCGATCAGCGTCGCCTTGGCGCCAAGCCGCTCCAGCGCCGTCAGCGCGCCCTCGCGCAGCAGCGAAACGATATTGTCATTGAACCGCGCCGCGACAACGAGAATCTTCGCGCCCGGCACGGGCGCGGCGTTATCGTCGGCGCGTGAAAAACCTGCCATTTACGGGGACTCCTTCCGCGACCGATACACTTTTGTGCATCGCACGGCTATAAACCATCGCGTTGCGCGGCGCGAGTTTTGACGCGATGTGACGGCGACGCGTTACGACTTGTCCGCCTGCGTCAATCTCGCCGCGTAACGCGCCATCAGATCGACCTCGATATTGAACAAATCCCCCGCCTCGCGCGCGCCTATGGTCGTCACGCTCAGCGTATGCGGGATGATCAGCACGCCGAAGCGGTCGCCCTCGACCTCGTTCACCGTCAGCGACACCCCATCCAGCGTCACCGAGCCCTTTTGCGCGACGAAGCGCGAGAGTTCCCGGGGCGCCTCAATGACGAAGCGCGCCATTTCATCGAAATCCTCGCGCGAAACGATCCGCGCCACGCCATCGACATGGCCTGTGACGATATGGCCACCCAGTTCGTCGCCAATTTTGAGCGCGCGCTCCAGATTGATCTTCGTCCCTCGCGACCAACTCGCGACGGTCGTGCGCGCGAGCGTCTCCGCCGCCGCGTCGACGTCGAACACTGTCCTGCCGTCCTCCCGCGTGGCCGCGACCACGGTCAGGCATGTTCCGGAACAGGCGATGGAAGCGCCGAGCGCTATGCTATCGGCGTCATAGCCGCAAGCGATGCGCAGTCGCCGCAAGCCGCCCCGCTCCACGACGGAGAGGACGTCGCCCATGTCGGTGACGATTCCGGTGAACATTTAGGCGATCCTCTCGCGCCACGTCATCTCGTCGGCGCCGAGCCGCGCGCTCTCGGCGAGGCGATAAAACCGCGGGTCTTCGAGCACGGCTTTCGCGGCCGGCCTCAGCGCCAGCCTTCCCACGCCGCCCAAGGGTTGCGCGCCGGTGTGCAATATGACCTCATCCGCGAAGCCGCCGGTGATCAGACTCTCCGCGAGGCGCGGTCCGCCTTCGCAGAACACCCGCGTGACGCCGCGCCGCGCCAACTCGCCAAGCGCCGCGGGAAGCGCGACGCGCCCCAGCAAATCCGTCGGCGCGCGCGCGACCTCGGCGCCGGTCGCGGCGACAAAGCTCTTGATCGCCGCTTCGGTCACGTCGCCTCCGACGATCAGCAGCGTCGGCGCCGCGCGCGCCGTCGCCCCGAAGCGTGAGCCCGGCGAGAGCGAAAGCCGCGTATCGAGCACGACCCTTAGCCGCTTCTCATCCTCCATGCCCGGCAGGCGCACGGTCATCAGCGGATCATCCTCGCGGGCCGTGCCGGCGCCGACCATGATCGCGTCGTGTAGCGCCCGCTGCACATGCGTATAGGCGTCGGCGAGCGGCCCGGTCACATGCAGACGCGGGTCATGAGCCGCGCCGGCGGCGTAGCCGTCCGGAGTCCGCGCCAGTTTGAGCGTCACCATCGGGCGACCCTGCGTGACCCGCAGCAAATGGCCGAGGTGATCGCGCCGCGCCTCGCGCTCCAACATATGCGTCGCCACTTCCAGCCCCGCCGCGCGCAAAAGCGCGTGGCCGCGCCCGGCGACGCGCGGATCGGGATCGTCCATCGCCGTGACGACGCGCGCGACGCCGCTGGCGATAATGGCGTCGACGCAGGGCGGCGTTTCGCCGTGATGCGAGCAGGGCTCGAGCGTCACGTAAAGCGTCGCGCCGCGCGCCGCGTCGCCCGCCGACGACAGCGCCAGCGTTTCGGCGTGCGGGCGACCGCCTTCTCCCGTAAAGCCGCGCCCGACGATGACGCCGCCTCGCACGACGAGCGCGCCGACCGCCGGATTGGGCGCGGCGCGGCCGAGATTGCGCCGTCCCAGCGCCAGCGCCGCGCGCATATAGTCCGCGTCGTGATCTCCTTCGCTCATGCGCCCTAGCTCGCCTTCCCTGGATTCGGCTTTTCTTCGCCCGCGCGGCGCGCCGCTGGCGATTCCGTGGAGTCCTTCGCCTCGCCGACAAGCTCGTCGACCAGCGCGTTGAAGTCCCTGGCCTCGCGAAAGTCGCGATAGACCGACGCGAAGCGCACGAAAGCCACTGGATCGAGCGAGCGCAGGCCTTCGATCACCAACTCGCCAATGCGGCTGCTTTCGACTTCCGCGTCGCCGCTGCTCTCTAACTGCCGCACGACGCCGTTGACCATCAACTCGACGCGCTCGGGATCGACCGGGCGCTTGCGCAACGCGATCTGTAGCGAACGCATGAGCTTGTCGCGGTCGAAGGGCGCGCGCCGCCCGGACTTCTTGACGACGACGAGTTCGCGCAGCTGCACGCGCTCGAATGTCGTGAACCTGCCGCCGCACACCGGACAGACGCGGCGCCGACGGATGCAGGAATTGTCTTCGGCGGGCCGCGAATCCTTCACCTGCGTGTCGGCGGAGCCGCAATAAGGACATCGCATNNATTCCGCTTAGTAGATCGGGAACTTCGCCGTCAGCGCGTGAACCTTCTCCTTCACCGCCGCTTCCGTCGCGGCGTTGCCGGCTTCGCCATTAGCGGCGAGGCCGTCCAGCACTTCGACGATGAGGCCGCCGACCTGGCTAAACTC
>PLZT01000413.1:5214-5624 GCA_003152255.1 Methylocystaceae bacterium
ACCAGCATCAGATGGTTGTCGGTGCCGCCCGAAACGATGGCGAGCCCGGCGGCGACCAGCGTCTCGGCGAGCACGCGGGCGTTTTCCTTCACCTGGCTCTGATAGGCCTTGAACTCGGGCTTCAACGCCTCGCCAAAGGCCACCGCCTTGCCGGCGATGACATGCATCAGCGGACCGCCTTGCAGACCGGGGAACACCGCCGAATTGATCTTCTTGGCGATGTCCTCGTCATTGGTCAGCACCATGCCGCCGCGCGGACCGCGCAGGGTCTTGTGGGTCGTGGTGGTCACGACATGGGCGTGCGGGAACGGCGACGGATGCAGGCCGGCGGCGACGAGGCCGGCGAAATGCGCCATATCGACCATGAAGTAGGCGCCGACGCTGTCGGCGATCTTGCGGAACGCCTCGAA
>PLZT01000242.1 GCA_003152255.1 Methylocystaceae bacterium
GTATTGAGAACTAAACAACCCTGGTGAAATGCCCCCTTGGTTATTCAATTGCAACTCAAGTTTTACGGTCGTATTCCATTTTGAAAGCCAATAATTCTGTGACGTCTCAACAAATTGGGGCAGTCCCCCTTTGGGAATGGGCTTGCCGTTTTTATCTATGAACTTACGATGTTCATCGCGGTAGATGTCGGGGAGCCTATCTGACAAAGCTTGATAGAGTTCGCACTTGACGCGTCTGGTCAGATCAATGACTAACACCTCGGAAGGCCCGCTTACCAGCGTATCAAGGGGCGAGTCCATGTCGGGAACGCGCACGCAACCTGTTACGCAGAGGGAGGCGGCAGATGTGGCGGCGATAAACTGCTTTCCGTAAAACACGCGCATGGCTCCCGCCCTTTCGGCCCCAAGGTATTAAACGGTCGCGAAAGTAAGCCCAAGCTTTTGACAATGCTGTAGCCGAAAAGCCACACCCATTAACGATAGTTAACTTTTCCACAGAATGAGTTGGGGCTGAAAGCTCCCGCCAAACAAACGTGCTCGACACTGACTAGCCAATGGATCAGGCGGCCGCCAGCGAGCGGAACGCTGCAATCATGTCTGGTCATGTGAATTTGTCGAGGATCGCACCCCGGGCTATTCGTGGTCTCCGCCGAGCGACCTAAGATAATCGACCGCAACGTCGAGATATCGACGCCAAGCCGGAAGATCCGAATCGCGATTCGATCCGGGCTTCGCGCCGCCCCAACGCGGTGCCGTACACCGGGGTCGTGAGAACTGGAAAACCGGCCCAAAGCGCAAGCGCGGCGACGCTAATCGCGGTTGTCCGCGCATGCTTCTCGAAGAACTGTCGGGACGGGCGGAACCGCTTCGGGCCGCCGCCCGCCGCCCGCCGCCGAGCCCAATTAAAGCATTTTGCGCTCCGACGAAAAGCGGAGCGGCCCGCGCGCATCGCGTTGGCGCGCCTTCCCGACGCCCGGCCCGCGCGGTTCGGACCTAGTCGCCGACCACCTCCAAAAACGCTTGCGCGGCTTCCCTGCGCTCGAAGACATGGGGCGAAAGCCCGCGCTTGGTCATGGCCTCCTTCATCTTCAGCCGCGCGAAGGCGCTGGTCGCGTAGCGCGCCGTCGACGAGTAGTAATGCTCCATCATATAATGGATCATTTCCGCGTAATCGTCGTAGAGCGGCTCGGCGATCTTGGCGCCGTCGTGGTTGACGACGGAATTGACGCGCTTGCCCACCTTGTGACAGGCCTCGACCAGCGTCTTGCGCAATTCGTCCACGTCCTTCTTGGTGCGGGCGTGCCAGCCTTCGAGGTTCACGAACAGAATATTGCGCTCTGGATCGTATTGGACGCGTTCATGCATATTGAGGTTGAGCAGTTCCGCCAAAAGGCCCATCGGCTCGTCGATGAAGAGGCGGCGATCCATCAGCTCCGGCTCGTTGATGATTGGCTTGAAGGCCATATGCGCCAAAATATCCTTCTCTATGTCGATTCCGGGCGCGACCTCGATTAGTTCCAGTCCCTTGGGCTGGAGCTGGAACACGCAGCGCTCCGTCACGTAAATCACCGGCTGCTTGCGCTTTTGCGCGAATTTGCCGGAGAAGGTGATCTGCTCGACGAAGTTCAAAAATTTGCGGTTGCGCCCTTCCTTGATGACCTTGACCTTGCCGTCCTCGATCACGACGTCGAGCCCACCATTGGTGAAGGTGCCGGCGAAAACCACGCTGCGGGCGTTCTGGCTGATATTGATGAAGCCGCCGCAGCCGTTGAGGCGGCCGCCGAATTTGCTGGTGTTGACATTGCCCTGCACGTCGCATTCGGCCATGCCGAGGCAGGTCATGTCGAGCCCGCCGCCGTCGTAGAAATCGAATTGCTGGTTTTGCTGGATGATGCTGTCGGCGTTGGAGGCGCCGCCAAAGCTCGATCCGCTCGCCAGCACGCCGCCGATCGCGCCCGCCTCGGTGGTCAGGGTGATATAGGGCGTGAATTTTTCCTCGTTGGCGACGGCGGCGATGCCCTCCGGAGCGCCGACGCCGAGATTGACGACGCCGTTGGGCGGCAGTTCAAAGGCGGCGCGGCGGGCGATGACCTTGCGCTCGTCGAGCGGCATTTTGGCCATGCCTTCGACCGGCACGCGGATTTCGCCCGACAGCGCCGGGTTGTACATGACGCCGTAGTTCATCCGGTGCAGTTCCGGCGTCTCCGCGACGACCACGCAATCGACCAGGATGCCGGGGACTTCGACATCCTTGGGCCGGATCGACCCCTGCTCGACGATGCGCTCGACCTGCGCGATGACGATGCCGCCATTGTTGCGGGCGGCCATGGCCTGGGCGAGATTGTCGAGGACGAGCGCCTCCTTCTCCATGCTGATATTGCCCGAGGGGTCGGCCGAGGTGCCGCGGATAAAGGCCACGTCGATCTTGGTGGCGATGTAGAACAGCCACTCCTCGCCCTGAATATTGTGATATTTTACAATATCTTCAGTGGTCACGTCATTGACCTTGGCGCCGCCGAAACGCGGATCGACATAGGTATAAAGCCCGACCTTGGAGAACAGGCCCGGCTGTCCGGCGGCGCAGGCGCGGTAAAGCTGCGAAATCACGCCCTGCGGCAAATTGTAGCCGAGAATCTTGTTTTCCTGGGCGGCTTGGGCGACCTTGGGCATGCGGCCGAAATTGCCCGCGATGACCCGTCCGAGCAGCCCTTCGTGATGCAGCCGTCCGGTCCCGAGCCCTTTGCTGTCGCCGGCTCCGGCGGTCATGATGAGGGTCAAGTTCTTGGGGTGGCCGGTCTCCACGAAGCGCTTTTCCAATCCCATATGGAGCGCCTCCGGGATGCAGCTTTGGACGAAACCGCTCGTGGTTACGACATCATTGTCTCGGATGAGCGCGATCGCCTGCTCCAGCGTGGTGACCTTGTTATTCGCCATTTCCTTCAGCTTCCCCTCTTTGGCTCCACTCTTTAAGCTTCGACGTGGACGAACCCTTCGTCGCCGGCGCGCGGTGGACGGACCTAAAAACACGCGTCCAAGGCTAGAGATTGGCAACGGCTTTCGCAACAGATAAACCCGCGGGCGAAGGCCGTGGCGACGATGCTCGGTGAATGGAGACTAAGTGTCGGACATTTCATCGGTCTTTTCTATCGGCGGCGACCCAATTCCGTCAAATCGCCGCGCTGTAACCGTTTTCGCCCGACATCGATCGGGCAAGGCTTGCGACCAACCATCGGAGCTACCGTCATGACGCCGCCACGCGTTATCCTTTATATCCTCGCGTTTGGGTCGGGCCTGCTTGGGTTCAGCCTTGGGGTCAAGACGGCCTTCGCGCACGCGATTGTCGTCGCCGCGACGCCAAGCGCTCATCAAACGGTGGCGCAATCGGAACTCAATGTTGAGATTCGCTTCAACAGCCGGGTCGACGTGGGCCGCTCGCGTTTGACCTTGGCGCGGCCGGACGGCACCAGCGTCATTTTGCCGCTGCTCGGAAGCGGCGCGTCCGAAACCCTGACGGCAAAGGCCCCGGGACTGGAAAATGGGAATTATCGTCTTTTATGGCAAACACTTAGCATCGACGGCCATATCACTCACGGCGAAATTCCGTTCGAGGTGAAGCGGTAAGTATCGTGCAGCTGTTTTTGGAACTCTATGGTTTTCTGAGCGTCACGCTGCGCGGCTTCATCATCGCGGCGCAATCGCTCACGCTCGGCGGATTGGCTTTCCTGGCCCTCGCCCTCCCAGCGGCGCAAGCCTGCGAGCGTCCGTCGCGGCGCCTGTTGGTCTGGAGCGCTCGCGGGCTGTGTCTGAGCGAAATATTGGCGGCCTTGTCGTTGATGGTCATGCTCCGCGGCACGCTCGATCTTCCGATCGGACAGTTGCTCGGCGCCGATGCGGTGATCGTCGATCTCGTCGTGGCGGGGCTCGCCGGCGCAATCGCCTTTTTTGCGCGCGGATGCGCGTCCATGCGCGTTTGCGCGCTGCTATGCGCTGTTATGCTCGCCGTCCAAGTGGGGGCGACGCACGCCGCCAGCCGTCCCGATCGCGCGGCGACGCTCTATGTCGCGGAGTTCGCCCATATGCTCGGCGTCGGCGCTTGGATCGGTGGAATTCCCTATTTTCTCATAGCCTTGGCGCAAATGCGCGGGGACGGGCGGCGTCTGGTCGCCGTGCGTTTCTCCGCGATGTCGCTTGGCTCGGTCGCCCTGCTGATCGGCGCCGGCGCCTATATGGCGGTCGACTATGTCGGCGAGCCCGCGGCTTTCTATGGGACCTCATATGGCGTCATGCTTTGCGCCAAGATAGCGCTGCTGGGCGGCTTGCTGCTTCTGGGCGGCCTGAATTTCCTCGCCGTGCGCCGCCTGCGATCCGATCCGTCGACGCTGCCGCCGCGAACGCGCCGCTTCGCGGAAGTCGAGATCGGCGTTGGCTTGACCGCGATTTTTTGCGCGGCCTCGCTGACGTCTTTGCCGCCCGCCCGCGATCTTCCCGACGACCGCGCGACGCTCGCCGAGATCGTTGAGCGAGTCAAACCGAGCTGGCCGGTGCAACTGGAAAGCCCTGATCACGCGAGCCTTTCGACCTCGCTGCCCGCCTCCGCCGCGCCGCGAGATCCCCGCGCCTTCGCCGCGGGCGAGGAAGCCGCGCCGCCGCGCAACTCCGCGGACATCGCCTGGTCGGAATATAACCACCATTGGGCGGGGCTGTTCGTGTTGCTGATGGGCGCCTTGGCGCTCGCGGAACACATCCCGCTCCTCGCGCCGGTCGCACGGCATTGGCCGCTGACTTTTCTCGGGCTCGCCGTATTTTTATTTTTGCGCGCCGACGAAACCGTATGGCCGTTGGGAAATCTCGGGCTGATCGAAAGCCTGAGCGATCCCGAAATCGCGCAGCATCGTTTGTTTATTTCGCTGATTATTCTGTTCGGCCTGTTCGAGTGGCGCGTGCGGTTGGGCCGATTAAATAACGCTTTCGCTCCTTACGTCTTTCCGCTGACGACCGCCATCGCGGCGGCTTTCCTGCTCACCCATTCGCATGGGCTGTCCAATCCGAAGGAAGAGTTGCTGATCGAAGTCAGCCACACGCCACTCGCTCTGATTGGCGTGGCGGCGGGCTGGGCGCGCTGGCTGGAATTGCGCCTCGACGATGGCCCCGCGCGCCGCATCGCCAGCTTCGTCTGGCCCGGTGCCTTTGTTCTGGCGGGGCTGATGCTGCTGTTTTATCGGGAATCCTAGCCCCGCCGTTCATGCGATTTCGCTGGGTAATCCGGTCGGGAAGAATTGTCCGCGCGCGCGATTTCCCGTCCATTTCTTGGAGCGGATTCAAATCGCATCTCGTCATATGGTTTCCGGCTGACTGACTCGCGACGGCTCCTCGCGACCCATCGGCGTCAAATCGATCGCCGCGCATCCGAACGCCCGCGGCGCCCGCGACGTCAAGCGCTGGGGCATCGGGGCCATTCACAAGCTGCTGACCCGGACGAGCTATGTCGGACGGCATCGCTTCGGGAAACCCGAGGCGGAGGTCGTGGAGATAGCCGTCCCGCCGATCGTCGACGCGGCGGAGTTCGAGGCTGTTCAGGCTTTGCTCAAGATCCGCGACCCGGCGCTCTCGGCCCCGCGCGTCGTCAGCGGCCCAACCATTCCTAGCGGCATCTGCTTTTGCGCCTCTCGCGGCATGGCCAAGTTACGCTGCGCGCCAGGAAGGGTGGGAGATACCGCTACTACACACGCTCGACCAAGGCCCGGCAGCGCGAAATTAGCTGCGAGGGGCGCTCGATCCGGACGGAAAAGCTCGAAGGCCTCGTCGCCGACCACCTCGAAAAGCGACTGACCAAACCGGAGCGCCTCGAAGAAGTCCTGTGCCCGATCCTGACCCGCCGGGCAGAGCAGGCCGAGCGCCGCGCCTTGCATGTCGCCGCACGCCGAGGCGCACGCGAAGCTAAACGGCTTTACGACGCGCTCGAAGACGGCGCGGCGCGTCGCTTCACGCCCTCGTCGCCCCGGAAGGCGGGAACACGGCGGGAATCCGCAGGCCCACTCGTGTTCGGAATTGGCGCGCCCAAGGGGATTCGAACCCCTGTTTTCGCCGTGAAAGGGCG
>PLZT01000426.1:0-4788 GCA_003152255.1 Methylocystaceae bacterium
GCCTTCCGCTCCTATCGCGGCGGCCACGGCCTTAATCTCGCGCTGATCGAGCGGCTGATGACGACGCCTTCCGCCTATGCGCCGAGCAAGGAGGCCGAAGGCTCCGCGCCGCGGGTTCGGAGGCTGGGGCTTGGCTTATCGCCTTAATCTTGCCCGAAGAAACTCGTTGATGACAACCTCGCGGGAGCGCCGCGCCGCCAGCGTGTGGCGCCGCGAGACGCTTTAGGTTAAAACTACGCCGAAATTTCCCGGGCGCCGCCAGCGCTCGAACGCCGCGAGAGGCCGCTGTGATGATCGTTTTGTTTCGCTCGATACGGATTTTGGCCGTGCCATTCGCGCTGTTGCTATTGGCGGGGCCTCATGGCGCGCGCGCCGACTTCCTCGATCCGATCACCAATCTGTTCAGTGGCGGCGGCGAAAAATACAAGACCGAGATCGCGCCGGTCATTCCCGCCGAGGATCTTTACAATCAGGGCCTCGTCTTTCTGAAGCGCAATGATTTCGAAAACGCCGCGAAGAAATTCCGCGAGCTGGAAAAGCAATATCCGTTCTCGCAATGGGCGCGCAAAGCTCTGTTGATGACCACTTTCGCGCAGTACGAGAAGCCGGCCTACGACGACGCGGTGGCCTCCGCGACGCGCTACGTCGGCCTTTATCCGAAGTCGCCCGACACGCCCTATATATATTATCTCGGCGGCATGTCTTACTATAACCAGATCACCAATGTGATGCAGGACCAGACCAATTCGGCGAAGGCTCTGGCGTTCTTTTCCGCGCTGGTCGAAAAATTCCCCGATTCCGAATATGCGCCCGACGCACGGCTGAAGATGCAGGTCGCGCGCGACCAACTCGCCGCCAAGGAAATGTCGGTCGGCCGCTTTTATCTGACGCGCAAGAATTATCCCGCCGCGATCAACCGTTTTCACGACGTGCTCGGCAAATACCAGACCACCCGCCACACCGAGGAGGCGCTCTATCGCCTCACCGAGGCCTATCTCTCCATGGGCGTGACCGACGAGGCGCAGACCGCCGCCGCCATTCTCGGCCATAATTACCCGGACTCGCAGTGGTACCAGGACGCCGTGGCCTTGCTGAAGACCGGGGGGCTTACGCCGCTCGAACACACCGACTCCTGGCTCTCGAAGATCAGCAAGGGGCTGCACGCGGGCTGAGCTGGCGCGCGGCGTTGCGATCCTCGGCGCGAGAAGAGGCCGCTCTCGCGAGCGGGGCGCCGCGATCTTATTCGTCGCCGAATTCGTCGTGAGCGCCCGGAGGATCGGGCTGCGGGTTGAAAGCCAGTCGCTCAACATTGGACCGCGTTCCGGATTTCAATGAGGCCTCGATCGAAACGATCGGGCTAATCCGGGTTTTGCCGCTTTCATCGACGGTTCACGCCGAGGCCTCCGCCGCCATTCCCGAAACCAGGATGACGGCGCTTGTGATGAAAAACGCTATCTTTCTAATGTTCATGGTTATCTTCCTTTTGTCGCAAGGCGTTCACCGCCCTACGCACACATTGCGACGTCCCGGCCGAAAACGCTGTGCGGCAACGCGCGTAGCCCGCATCGAGCTTGCTTATCGCGGGTCGCTTCGCGGCGAGCCGATCAAGCGCAAAACGTATAAGCCGTCGCGCGGTCGGGCTTTATAGTCGTTGATCGGTCGCCGCCCAGGCGTTAAACGATATTTCGTCGAACGTCCGAGACGCGGGCGGCGCATGCGGCTCGCCCGAATCCGGCGCGCGGGTCCGCGGCGGCTCGGTGGAAGCGCTCGAACTGACGGACGAGTCGGATTGCGCGCCCGAACTCACGCACGACCAAAAGCGCATCTTTTCTTGGTTGGACAGATCCAATTTGGTTTGGTTCAAATGATCGGCCCCGCCCATTCGTCCGGCGTCTAAACAGCTACCTCAAGCGCGTGATTCGCGCGCCTTCGCCAGGTTCTTTCCAATGTCGCAACGGGACTTCGATCTTATCGTCATTGGCGCGGGTTCGGGCGGGGTTCGCGCGGCGCGCGTCGCCGCGAACCATGGCGCCCGCGTCGCCATCGCGGAAGAATTTCGCGTCGGCGGGACCTGCGTCATCAGAGGCTGCGTGCCGAAAAAACTCTACGTGCTCGCGAGCCGCTTTCGCGACGCCTTCGATGACGCCACGGGCTTTGGCTGGAGCGTCGAACCGCCGCGTTTCGACTGGTCGCGCCTCGTCGCCGCCAAGGAAAAGGAAATCACCCGGCTCGAAGGCCTTTACGCGCAAAATCTCGAAAAAGCCGGCGTCGAACTGATCCGCCAGCGCGCCGTGGTGGAGGATGGCGCAACCGTGCGATTCGCCGATGGCGACACGGCGCGGACGAAAACAATCCTGATCGCCACGGGCGGCGCGCCGGTGATGGAGCCGCGGATTCCCGGCATCGAACTGGCGATCAGCTCCAACGAGATTTTCGACCTCCCGGCTTTCCCGAAGCGTCTGCTGGTGATCGGGGCGGGCTATATCGCGGTCGAATTCGCCGGCGTCTTCGGCAGGCTTGGGAGCGAAACGCATATGGCCTTTCGCGCCGAACTGCCCCTGCGCGGCTTCGATCTCGATTTGCGCAAGCGGCTGGCCGCGGCGATGATCCAGGACGGCGTGACGCTCCACGCCGCCGCGCCGCCGATCGCGCTGGAGAAAACTTCCGGCGGCCTGCGGGCGCATCTCGCTAATGGCGCGGAAATAGAGGTCGATGTCGCGCTCGCGGCGACCGGGCGGCGTCCGGCGACGGCGGGCCTGGGGCTGGAGCAGGCCGGCGCGCGGCTGCGGGAGAATGGCGCTGTTATCGTCGACGCGCGGGCGCGAAGCAGCGCCCCGTCGATCCATGCGGTCGGCGACGTGACCGACCGCATCAACCTCACGCCGGTGGCGATCCGCGAGGGCCAGGCCTTCGCCGACCGGCTGTTTGGCGGGCGCGACGTGGAGGTCGATTACGACAGCGTGCCGAGCGCGGTGTTTTCGACGCCGGAAATCGGCACGGTCGGCCTTACGGAGGAAGAGGCGACGCAGCGTTTCGCGGAGGTCGCCGTGTTCGAGACGGCATTCCGTCCGATGCTGGCGACGCTGTCGGGGCGCGGCGCTCAGGTCTATATGAAGCTGCTCGTCGACGGCGCCAGCGACCGCGTGGTCGGCGCGCATATTTTGGGACCCGAGGCCGGCGAAATGGCTCAGCTCGTCGCCATCGCCGTGCATATGCGAGCGACAAAGGCCGATTTCGACGCGACCATGGCGCTGCATCCGACCATGGCCGAGGAACTCGTCACCATGCGCGCGCCGGCGCGGATATNNCGCTCAAAAAGCGCCGCGCGGCGCCTGTATTGGCTTCGGTGAGCCGGGAGAAGCCGTAGGCGGCCACGATGCAGATGCCCATGACAGCCGGCAGCGTCGCCCAATGGGCCGGGGTCGCCAGTTGCTTCGCCCATTCCGGACCCATGACGGAATCCTCGATCGAGCGCAGCAAGATCAGGATCGGCATGTGGATGACGTAGAGCGAGAAGGAAAAATCCGCGAGGGTTTTGTGGAATTGCGGCCGCAGCGCGTTCCAGCCCTCGGCCGGCGAATAACGCACGCTCAGCATCAGATTGGCGAGCAGCAGCGAGCTCAACAGGTCGGCGGCGTCCTGCAGCCAGGGATGCGCGGCGAGCAGCGGACCGCGCACCAAAAGGCGGATGGGGACCAGCGCCGCGAAGTAAATCGCCAGCGCGCCCCAGCGCGAGGCGATCAGCGGCCGCACCGGCAGGCTCGCCAGCGCGCCGATGATCCAGAGCACGAAACCGAAGCGAAACCACGGCGCGCTCGCCAGCGATAGAAAAACCGCGAGTCCGACGGCGAAACCGCCGTAACGGAACCAGTTGGGATAGTTGCGCGCCAGCGGGGCCAAGAGCAGCGGGAAGGTGATGTAATACCAAAACTCGCAGGCGAGCGACCACAGCGGGCTGTTGGTGCCGTAGGTTGGGGTGTGAATCTCCTGCAAATTAAGGACGTTGCCGATGAAGACGCTGGCGCTGTAATGGCCCGCGAACAGCGGCAGATCGTAAAAATCGGTGTTGGGCAGGAAATCGCGGCCGAAACTGTCGGCGATAAAGGTCAAGATCAGCGCGGGGACGGTGACGATATAGATGCGCGCGAAGCGGTGGATCGCATATTCGCGCAGAAAATCCTTTCCCTTGCGGATGCTGGCGAGCACCGAGCCGCCGACGAGATAGCCGGACATCACGAAAAAGCCGAGCACCGCCTGATGGCCAAGCTCGAAGCTGGCCGCGAACCACCAGACATAGACCGGCGCGGCGTGGGGCGCGGTCATGATGTCGTGGAGGCTGACGAAAAGATTCGTCGAATGGGCGGAGAGGACCAGCAGCGCGCCGATCCAGCGGTAGGCCTCAAGCATTTGCGACAGAATGATCGGCATCAAGACCTCGATCAGGGGAACAGATTCTCGCTTATAGCGGCTCGGCGCGAGCGGGGCCAGCTTTGGGGCGAATCTTGGGGCTTGGGCGCCCGCGCAAAATTGTCGCGTTGGCGGGGCGCTTCCTATATAAGCGCCGGACGGGCGCCGCATTCGGCGTCAATATTTCGGCGCTGAAGAGTGGAGTGACGCAACAGTGGAACGTTGGACGCCTAGCGGCTGGAGACATAAGCCGATCGAGCAGACGCCGGTCTATCGCGACTCCGCCGCGCTGGCGGCGGTCGAACGCCAACTCGCCGGATTTCCGCCGCTCGTTTTCGCCGGAGAAGCGCGCAATCTGACCCGCGCCCTGGCCGATGTCGC
>PLZT01000426.1:4840-23374 GCA_003152255.1 Methylocystaceae bacterium
GCGAGGCGTCGCGCGTTCCCAATCCGGAGCGGCAGTTGCAGGCCTATCGCCAATCCGCGGCGACGCTGAACCTGCTGCGCGCCTTCGCCAACGGCGGCTTCGCCAATCTCGAAAACGCGCATCGCTGGATGCTGGGCTTCGTCAAGAACAGCCCGCAATCGGAACGCTATCAGAAGCTCGCCGACCACATTACCGAGACGCTCGGCTTCATGCGGGCGATCGGACTCGATCCCGAGCATCATCCCGAACTGCGCCAGACCGACTTCTACACCTCGCATGAGGCGCTGCTGCTTGGCTACGAACAGGCGCTGACCCGCGTCGATTCGACGACCGGCGATTATTACGCGACCTCCGGCCATATGCTCTGGGCGGGCGACCGCACGCGCCAGCCGGACGGCGCGCATATCGACTATCTGCGCGGCGTCAAGAATCCGCTCGGCCTCAAATGCGGCCCGAGCCTGACGCCCGACGGCCTGCTGCAACTGATCGACATCTTAAACCCCGACAACGCGCCGGGCCGGCTGACGCTGATCTGCCGCTTCGGCGCAGATAAGGTCGAGGACAAACTCCCGGCGCTGATCCGCGGCGTGTCGCGCGAAGGCAAGAGCGTGGTCTGGTCGTGCGATCCGATGCACGGCAACACCATCAGCGCGAGCGGCTACAAGACGCGGCCTTTCGACCGCATCATGGCGGAAATCCGGGGCTTTTTCTCCGTTCATCAGGCGGAGGGAACCTATGCCGGCGGCATTCATCTCGAAATGACCGGCAAGGACGTGACCGAATGCACCGGCGGCGCGCGGGCGATCTCGGAGAACGACCTGCGCGACCGCTACCACACCTATTGCGATCCGCGCCTCAACGCGGACCAGGCGATCGAAGTGGCGTTCCTCGTCGCGGAACTGCTCAAGAGCGAACGTCTCGCGCGCGGCGCCAAGGAACAGGCGGCGGCGGAGTAGGGGGAAGCCCTCTCCGCCGTCGGCGGTTCAGCGGTGGCAGACCCGCACGGTCCGCCAATAACGCTGGTGGTGGTGCATGATCGAGCGTGTCACATTATGGCACGTCGAGGAGTAGCGACGCTTGTGAGCGTAATAGATCGCATGTCCGCGGTAAACCGGCTGACCTTGATAGGCCGGCTGGCCGTAGTAGTCGGGGTAATAGGGGTAGTAATAGGAAGAGTCGTAATCATAATAGGGCCAATAACCCCCGCCCCAATAGCCGCCCCCGTAGCCGCCGCCCCAATAGCCGCCCCCATAGCCGCCGCCATGGCCCCAGCCACCGCCGCCGCCATGGCCCCAGCCACCGCCGCCGCCATGGCCCCAGCCACCGCCGCCGCCACGACCGCCGCCGCCACGCGCGTCCGCCGCCGTCGAAACGGCTAGCGCGGCGCCCAGCGCCACGATAACAGTCAATTTACGCAACATGCCGCAGTCTCCTTGCCGCTGAAACGGAGCTCCGCGCCACCCGCCTTGCCCGCGCGCCCCTCGACAAGCTAAGACGCCGCCGCCCCTTTCGTAAGGGCGGCGACGAGGATTTTCGGGCGGATGATGAATCAACGGCTCGGCGTCGAACGGCGGGGAGCGTTCGCTCAACCCGCCGTCGTCGTTTCCTCTTCGTCGCGTACGGTCATTTCATTACCGTGCCAGACGAAGTCGTCGAACAGGCAGGCGTCCAGGAACATCACCGGCAACATCACGTCGCGCGCCAGCAAGGCGAACGGCAAGCGCCAGTTGAACGCCCAGCCGCAGATGCGCGCCAGCAGCATTTCCCCGCCATAGAGCGAAGCGAGGATAGTTCCCGCGGTCAGCGCCGCGCCGCCCTCGAATTGCAAGGCCGCATAGGCGCCCAGAAACACCGGAGCGAAACTGCCGTTCATGAATTCCGGGACGAAATAGCCCGGAAAAGTCACGCGCCGCAGCCGCGCCCAGCGCACGTGACGCGAATAGACCTCGCGCGCCGTGCGACGCCCCAACGGTTGTTCGAACGGCATGTCCACGAGCCGGACTTTGAGGCCCTGCGCGCGAATGATCTTGGTCGAGGCGGCGTCCTCGGCGATCTCGGCGGCGAGCGCGCGAATGCCGCCGGCGCGATCCAGAACCTCGCGCCGCCACATCATGTTCTTGCCCTGCGCGAAGCCNNGTCTGGAGATAGTCGCGCGGCGGCAAGGCGTTTGAATCGGCCAGGACGACATGGCGATGCTTGGCCGCGTCCCAGCCCTTAACGCAATTATTGAGCTTGGGATTGGCGCTGACATAATCGTCGCCGATCAGGAGGCGCGCGGGAATATCGGGATATTCGGCGAACAGCCGCTCGACCAGCGGGATGATCGGATCGTGCGGCGCCTGCACGCAGAACAACAGCTCGTAATCGGGATAATCCAGTTCGAACGAGGCGCGCAGCGTCTCCTCGCTAAAGGTTTCCAGTCCCCGCAGCGGCCGCACCAGCGAGACGGGCGGCGGCGTCACGGGAACCGGCAGGTCGCGCGGCCGGGCGCGGCACTTGCGCGCCGTCACGAACATCGCGGAAAAATTGAGGACAAGCAGCGCAAGGCACCAGACGGCGCATATGTAAGCGACAACGGTCATATTCGCCCTCTCATCAAGCCTGATGTCGCGCGGCGTCGAAATTCCGCGTCGCATTGTCGGCGCGCCCGGCGAAATCGCGCTTCTTGCGCGCGCCGGCGCCAAAACGAAGACCGGGGCGGGGCAGGCTCAATATTCCGCCTGACATTTGCGCGCCGTCTTGGCAAAAGGGAGCCAGCGCGAGACTTGCGTCCCGCCGGGGATTTTCCCAAACCTTGGGTTGAAGCTTGCTCATGACAACTCCAATCGTCCGTTTCGCGCCTTCGCCCACTGGCCGCATCCATATCGGCAACGCGCGGGTGGCGCTATTCAATCGTCTCTTCGCGTCGCAGCACAATGGAAGATTCGTGCTTCGTTTCGATGACACTGATTTCGCCCGCTCCACCGAGGCTTTCGCGCGCGAAATCGAGATTGATCTCGCCTGGCTCGGGATCGTCGCGGATTTCACGCTTCGCCAGTCCGACCGCGGCGCGCTGTACCAGGCGGCGGCGGATCGGCTGCGCGCGATGGGCCGGCTCTACCCTTGCTATGAGACGGCCGAGGAGTTGGAGCGCCGCCGCAAGATGCAGCAGGCGCGCGGGGCGCCGCCCATTTACGACCGCGCGGCGCGGCATGCTTCGCCAGAGGCGCGCGCGCGCTGGGAGGCCGAGGGCCGGCGCCCGCACTGGCGCTTTATGCTCGAACACAAATCGGTGGCCTGGCGCGATCTTATCCGCGGCGAGGCGCATATCGACTGCGCTTCGCTGTCCGACCCGGTGCTGATCCGCGAGGACGGCAGCTTTCTTTATACGCTGCCCTCGGTCGTCGACGACATCGAACTCGCGATCACCCATATTATTCGCGGCGAGGATCACGTCACCAATACGGCGGTGCAATTGCAACTGTTCGCGGCGCTGGCGCCCGAGCGGGAGGCGCCCGTCTTCGCGCACCACAATCTTTTGATCTCCGGCTCGGGCGAAGGGCTCTCGAAGCGGACCGGCTCCTTGTCGATCGCCTCGCTCCGCGAGGAGGGCTACGAGGCGCTGGCGGTCGCGGCGCTGGCGACCCTGACCGGCTCCTCGGAAGCCGTGCGGGCCGTGCGCTCGCTGCAGGAACTCTCGGCGCTTTTCGATCTTTCTCACGTCTCGCGCAATCCGGCGCGCTTCGACCCCGCCGATCTCGCGACCTTGACCCACCGCACGCTGGCGGCGCTCACATTCGAGGATGTGCGCGACAGGCTGGCCGCGCATGACATCGTGGGTTTCAAGGCGGAGCCTTTCTGGCTCGCCGTGCGCGGCAATTTAACGCGGTTCGACGACGTGCTGGACTGGTGGCGCGTGGTCGAAGGCGAAGTCGCGCCGCCAGAATCGTCCCTGCGCGAGGACGAGGAGCTATTGCGGGCCGCCCTGGAACTATTGCCCCCAGAACCCTGGGACGCGACCACATGGAGCGTCTGGACCGGCGCGATAAAGGCGGCGACCGGCCGCAAGGGCCGCGCGCTGTTCCATCCGCTGCGCCTCGCGTTGACCGGCGTCGAGACGGGCCCGGAACTCGCGGCGCTGTTGCCGCTGATCGGCCATGCAAGGGCTACAGCCAAGCTGGCGGCGTCCGCTTGAGCGCGACTGCCTGTAAATCGTTTTGGAGCCCCTCGTGACGCGCGTCTTTGGCGACCGGCTGCCGATCGACGAAATTCTGGGCGACGTCGACGCCTCGCTTCGCGCGCGCAACAATCTCGTGCTGGTCGCGCCGCCCGGCGCCGGCAAGACGACGCACGTTCCGCTCGCGCTGCTGGACGCTCCCTGGCGCGGCGACAAGAAAATCATTCTGCTGGAGCCGCGCCGCCTCGCCGCGCGCGCCGCCGCCGCGCGCATGGCGGCCACGCTCGATGAAGCCGTCGGCGAGACCATCGGGTTGCGGATGCGGCTCGAATCCAAAATCTCGGCCAGGACCCGCGTCGAAGTCGTCACAGAGGGCGTGTTCGCGCGCATGATTCTCGATGATCCCGAGCTTTCGGGCGTCGCTTGCGTATTGTTCGACGAGTTTCACGAGCGCTCGCTCGACGCCGATCTCGGGCTCGCGCTGGCGCTCGACGCGCAGGGCGCGCTGCGCGAGGATTTGCGCCTGCTCGTTATGTCGGCGACGCTCGACGGCGCGCGGGTCGCGGCGCTGATGGGTGACGCTCCTGTCATCGAGAGCGCGGGCCGGGCCTTTCCGGTCGAGACGCGCTATCTCGGCCGCGATCCCAATCTTCGCATGGAGGAAGAGGTCGCCCGCGCCGCGCGGCGGGCGCTCGCCGAGGAGGAGGGCTCCATCCTGGTCTTTCTGCCGGGCCAGGGCGAAATCACGCGCGTCGCCGCGCTGCTGGCCGAGCGCGGCCTTCCCTCCAACGTCGATCTCGCCCCGCTTTACGGCGCGCTGGATCGCGCCGAGCAGGACCGCGCCATCGCCAAAACGCCGCCCGGCCGTCGCAAGATCGTGCTCGCCACCTCGATCGCCGAGACCTCGTTGACGATCGACGGCGTGCGCATCGTGATCGACTGCGGGTTTTCGCGCGTGCCGGTGTTCGAGCCCAATCTCGGGTTGACGCGGCTGGAGACCATCCGCGCGTCTCGCGCCAATGTCGATCAGCGCCGGGGCAGGGCGGGGCGCGTGGAGCCGGGGGTTTGTTATCGCCTTTGGGAGGAGGCGGCGACCGGCGCGCTGCCGCCTTTCGCCGTCCCCGAAATTCTCGCCGCCGATCTCTCCGGCCTCGTGCTCGATCTCGCGCATTGGGGCGTTCGCGACGCCTCCACGCTCGCCTTTCTCGATCCGCCGCCGCGCGCCGCCTGGGTCGAAGCCGACACGCTCGACCGCGATCTCGGCGCGCTCGACGCCGACGGCCGGCTGACGCCAAAGGGCGAGGCGATGCGCGCGCTGCCGCTGCCCCCGCGCCTCGCCTCCATGGTGATCGAGGCGGCCTCTAATGGCGAGGCTTCTCGCGCGGCGCTGCTGGCGATGCTGCTTTCCGAGCGAGGATTAGGTGGCGCTGACGCCGATCTTTCGCATCGGCTGGAGCGGCTGCGCGCCGACCGGGACAAGCGCGCCGGCGACGCGCGGCGGCTCGCCGCGAACTGGGCGCGGCAAGCGGACGCGGCGCGGCAAGCTGGAGATAAGACGCACCTCTCCGACGGCGCGCTGGTGGCGCTGGCCTTTCCCGATCGCATCGCCAAGGCGCGCGGCGGCGGCGATTTCACGATGGCGAACGGCCGCGCGGCGTCGCTGCCGCCGGAACACGCCCTTGCGCGCGAAACCTTTCTCGCCGTCGCGGAGATCGCCGGACGCGCCGCGCAGGCGCGCATTCTGGCGGCCTGCGCGCTCACGCTCGAAGAGGTGGAGCTACTCGCCGCGGACCGGATCGAGACACGCGACGAAACCCTGTTCGATCCGGCCAGCGCCGCGCTGCGTCGTCGCCGTTTCCGCCGGCTTGGCGCGATTCGTCTCGCCGAGCAGAATCTCTCGGTTGAGCCCACTTTGGAAAACGCGCGAATTTTGGCGCGCGGAATCGCGGCGCTTGGCGTGGAGCGGCTGCCCTGGACCAAGGCGCAGACGCAATTGCGCGACCGCGTGGGCTTTTTGCGCGCGGCCGAAGGGGAGGAATGGCCCGATCTTGGCGACGCCGCGCTGGCGCGAGGCGCCGAGGATTGGCTCGCGCCCTTCATCATCGGCCGCGCGAATCTCGCGGCGATCGCGCCGTCCGATCTCGACGCGGCGCTGGCGAGCCTCTTGCCCTATGAGCTGTCGCGTCGTCTCGACGCCGAGGCGCCGGCCTTTTTCGAGACGCCCGCCGGTTCGCGCATCGCGCTCGATTACGCGGCGCCGAACGGGCCGCTGCTGTCGGTGCGCGTGCAGGAGCTTTATGGCCTCGCGAAACACCCGACGCTGGCGCGCGGGCGCGCGGCGGTGACGCTGGAGCTGCTGTCGCCGGCGCATCGCCCGATCCAGACGACGCGCGACCTGCCGGGCTTTTGGGCGGGCTCGTGGAGCGAGGTCAAGAAGGAGATGACGGGCCGCTACCCGCGCCACCTCTGGCCCGACGACCCCGCCAGCGCCGCGCCGACGACACGTGCGCGGCCGAGGGGGTGAGCCCGCGCGAGCCTATTTGAATCGTGGCTTCGATTTCCGCTCCCACCTATCGCCATCGGGCGTCATTCGGCTAGATTGCGCCTCGCATGCGTCCTTCCATTCTCGATCCCCTGTTCGGGCGCGCCGAGGCCTTGCCCGGCGTTGGACCCAAGACCGCGATCCTGCTCAATCGGCTGCTGGCCAAGCCCGGCGGCGAGGCGCGGGCGGTCGATCTTTTGTTTCACGCGCCGATCAATGTCGTCGACCGCCGAACGCGGCCGACGCTCAAAGACGCGCCGCTCGACACGCTGGTGCTGATCAAGGTGCGCGTCGCCGAACATCGCCGGCCCGAGCGAAACGCCAAGGGGCCGTTCAAGGTGCTGGTCGAGGATGAAACCGGCGACGCGGTGCTGGTGTTTTTCCTCGCCAACACCGAGTGGATCGAACGCAGCCTGCCGATCGGCGCGACGCGCTGGGTCTCGGGGCGGCTGGAGCTTTACGATGGTCACCGCCAGATCGTTCATCCCGATCGCGTGCTCGACGAGGCCGGCCTCGCCAAGCTGCCCTTGGTCGAACCCGTGCATGGACTGACCGAGGGACTGCAACAGCGCTTCGTGCAAAAGGCGATAGAGGGCGCGCTGGAGCGCCTGCCAAATCTCCCCGAGTGGCAAAACCCTTCCGTTCTGGCGGCGAACAAGCTGGGCGGCTTCGCCGAGAGCCTGCATCTGCTGCATCATCCGCGAGAGCCCGGCGACATCGCGCCGACGAGTCTCGCCCGCCAGCGCCTCGCGCTCGACGAGTTGCTCGCGCAACAATTGGCGCTGCGCCTGATGCGCGGGAAACTGCGGCGCGCGCCGGGGCGCGAGCACAGGAGCGCCGGCCGGCTGGCGGCGGCGATCGAGGCGAACCTGCCCTTTGAGCTGACCGGCGCGCAGAAGCGCACGCTCGATGAGATCCGCGCCGATCTCTCTTCCGATCAGCGCATGTTGCGGCTGGTGCAGGGCGATGTCGGCTCCGGCAAGACCATCGTCGCGGCGCTCGCCATGGCGCATGTGGCGGAGGCCGGGCGCCAGGCGGCGTTGATGGCGCCGACCGAAATTCTGGCGCGCCAGCATTTCGAGCGGCTCGAGCCGATATTCGACGCCGTTGGTCTTTCCACCGTCCTTCTCACCGGGCGCGCGAAGCTCTCGGAGCGCCCGGGGCTGCGCGCGCAAATCTCCTCCGGCGAGACGCGCATCATCATCGGCACGCATGCGCTGATCACCGGCGGTGTCATGTTCGACGATCTCGGCCTCGCGGTGGTCGACGAACAGCATCGTTTCGGCGTGACGCAGCGATTGGCGCTCGGCGCCAAGGGCGAGGCGGCGGACGTGCTTGTCATGACCGCGACGCCGATTCCGCGCTCGCTGGCGCTGGCGCTGTTTGGCGACATGGACAGCTCCGTGCTCGACGAAAAGCCGCCGGGACGCACGCCCATCAAGACGCGCGCGCTGCCGCAATCGCGAATCGGCGAGGTCGTCGACGGTCTTAAGCGCGCGCTGGAGAGCGGCGCGCGCGCCTATTGGGTGTGTCCGCTGGTCGAGGAGAACGAAGACCTCGATCTCGCCGCCGCCGAGGAGCGCTTCGAGGATTTGNNTCGAGGTCGGCGTCGACGTGCCGGAGGCGACGATCATGGTGATCGAACACGCCGAACGCTTCGGCCTCGCGCAGTTGCATCAATTGCGCGGACGCGTCGGGCGCGGCTCCGGCGAATCGTCATGCCTGCTGCTCTACAAGGGCCCACTCGGCGAGGCCGCCGGCGCGCGGCTGACGACGCTACGCCAGACCGAGGACGGCTTTCGCATCGCCGAGGAGGATCTTCGCTTGCGCGGCGAGGGGGAAATCCTCGGAGTGCGGCAGGCGGGGCTGCCGGGATTCCGCCTCGCCGATATCGTAGCCCATGCGCGGCTGCTCGCCACGGCGCGCGACGACGCCGAACTGATCCTGCGCCGCGACCCCGACCTCACCAGCGAGCGCGGCCAGGCGTTGCGCGTGCTGCTCTATTTGTTCGAGCGCGACGAGGCGGTGAAGCTGCTGCGGGCGGGGTGAAGTCGCCCCCGAGGCATGTCAGCAGCGGGCGCACCAGCATCTAAACGGGCCGCACACCCTGTGATGCCAGGGGCCGCACCAACGGCCCCAATAAGGACCGCACGCCGCTTTTTCAATCGGCGTGAAGTTCTTGATCGAGTCCGAAATCGTCGCCGCGCCGCGAGACGATTGGGCGTCGGCTTGTGTTGTCAAAGGCCCAGAAAACAGAATAGCCGCCGTCGCGGCAAGGACAAATGCCACCTTACGCATCGTTCTACTCCCCGCGCGGCCCAGCCAAGCGCCCAACGCGCCCCGTCCTCCGCGCGGGCGTCAATATATCGCGCGGGCCGGCGAACGCATTGCGCAAAATCAAAGCAGCAGCTCGACAGGCGGCGCGCTAAGGCGAGGGTCTTTCGAATTTGGCGATATATCCCGCGAGACTGGCCGCCGTATCGATCATCGGCTGCTGGCTGACGGAAATAAACCCGGCGCCAGGACGGTCGATGTCCTGAATCAATAAAATCACGCCAGCCGCCAGAGTGCTCATAATATAGACTGGAAGCCGCCATCGCCTCGCCTCCAGTCCGCTCGCGAAGCCGTTGAAGCCGAGCGCGACGGCGGCGATCGCATAGAGCGCGAAAAAGACGATGTTGGGCGCCCGATTGCGCAAGGCGGTCAGACGCTTCTGCTGATCGTCGAACATTTCGTTCAACGACTGGATGTAGATTCCCGCCGGAACCATCGCGCTGTCCTTGGCGGCCACGGCCTTCGCCCGCAGCCACAGCGCCTCCTGAATATCGTTGGAGCGGGCGATGGCGGCGTCCATCTCGCCGGGCGCTAGCACGCTTCCCGTAAAGTCCAGCCTGATCCGCGCATAATCCCGCAACAGCCTGACGCTCTCCGCGTCGTATGGAGCCGGCAGCAGGCGCGCGCGCAAGGCGGCTGTTCCGATGGAGTTCGCCTCGTTCAGCACCGCGTCGCGCCGCGTGTCGAAACGCGACAAAGCCATCGAGAAAGTGAAACCGATCATCAGCGCCATCAGGCCGAGGAGCGCGCCTTCCAAGGTGGAGACGTTCGCCTCTCCGACCGCGCGCGATCCAAAAAGATGACCGATTTCCGCGGCCGCCAGCAGCACGGCGATGCTGGCGCACAATATCGCCAAAAGAGAAATGGACGCGAAGTCGATCATGGGCGCCGCTTCCTGGCCGTATGTCGCCCCTTCACGCCATCGCCTTCTGCAAATTCTCGTCGATCTTGTCCAGGAAGCCCGTCGTCGACAGCCATTTCTGCCGGTGGCCGATCAACAGCGCGAGATCCTTGGTCATGAAGCCGGCTTCGACCGTCGCGACGCAAACTCGCTCCAGCGTCTCGGTGAAGCGCGCCAGCTCCGCGTTGTCGTCGAGCTTGGCCCGGTGCGCGAGGCCGCGCGTCCAGGCGAAGATCGAGGCGATGGAGTTGGTCGAGGTCGCGTGGCCCTTTTGATGCTCGCGGTAATGGCGCGTCACCGTGCCATGCGCGGCCTCGGCCTCGACGGTCTTGCCGTCGGGCGTCATCAGCACCGAGGTCATCAGCCCGAGCGAGCCAAATCCTTGCGCCACCGTATCCGATTGCACGTCGCCGTCGTAATTCTTGCAGGCCCAGACATAGCCGCCGGACCATTTCATCGCCGAGGCCACCATGTCGTCGATCAGGCGATGTTCGTAGGTGAGGCCGAGCGCCGCGAACTTCTGCTTGAATTCCGCGTCGAAAGTCTCCTGGAACAAGTCCTTGAAGCGCCCGTCATAGGCCTTCAAAATCGTGTTCTTGGTCGAGAGATAGACCGGAAATTTGCGGTTGAGCGCGTAGTTGAACGTCGCGTGGGCGAAGTCGCGAATGGAATCGTCGAGGTTATACATCGCCAGCGCGACGCCGGCGCCGGGGAAGGAAAACACTTCCTTCTCGATCACCGCGCCGTCCTCGCCCTCGAATTTGATCGTCAGCCTTCCCTTGCCGGGAACCTTGAAATCCGTGGCGCGATACACGTCGCCATAGGCGTGGCGGCCGATCACGATCGGCGCGGTCCATCCGGGCACGAGACGCGGCACGTTGCGCGCGATGATCGGCTCGCGAAAGATCACCCCGCCCAGAATGTTGCGGATCGTGCCGTTGGGCGATTTCCACATCTCCTTGAGGCCGAACTCTTTTACGCGCGCTTCGTCGGGGGTGATCGTCGCGCATTTGACGCCGACGCCAAACTGTTTGATCGCGTTGGCGGCGTCGATTGTCACCTGATCGGCGGAGGCGTCGCGATTCTCGATCGACAGATCGTAATATTTGAGATCGATGTCGAGGTAGGGGTGGATCAGCTTTTCCTTGATATAGGTCCAGATGATGTGGGTCATCTCGTCGCCGTCGAGCTCGACGACCGGATTGGAAACCTTGATTTTCGCCATTGCTCTCACCCCTTGCCGCTCGACGGGCTATATCATCGGCGCCGGGCTCGGCAAAGCCCAAGGAGGAGGCGGACTGCCGCCCTCAATAGCCAAACTGCTCGCGCAAAATGCGTTCCTCCAGCGAATGGCCGGGGTCGTGCAGCAGCACCAGCCGCGTCTCGTGGTCCATCTCGACGTCGATGCTGACGACGTCGCGGAATTCGTCGTGATCGGCGACCACGGAGACCGGGCGNNAGCACGCCGTCGGCGACCAGTTCCGCCATCGCCTCGGCGCCGTTGACGAGGATGCGCAGCTTGGCGATTTGCGCGGTCTGGCGCAGCAGCGACACGTCGTTGATGGCGTGCGCGCTGAATTCGCCGCCGCCGCGGTCGACGGCCTGCATCAGCAGCGGATGAATGATCGAGCGCTTGGCGGCGGCGATTCGCTTGCGCAGGCCGCTCTCGCGATAGGTGTTCATCAGGAAGCCGACCGAGCCGCGATTCATGCCGTAGATCGGCTTGCCGTCGCCGAGAAACCGATGCAGCGTGCGCAGCATCAGGCCGTCGCCGCCGAGCGCGACGATGCAGTCCGCCTCCTCCGGGGCGACGGCGCCATATTTGGCGACCAGCCGTTCGCGCGCCTCCTCGGCCTCGGGCGCGCCGGAGGACAAAAAGGCCAGCGTCTTGGTGGGGTTCGGCTCCCCGCCGCTCGCGCCTTCGTCGATGTACGCGCTCATTGGCCGACTTTACGCTCCAAGCGCGTTCCCGAGGCGGGAGACGACAACCCAGCCTGCCATACACCCGCCGCGCGCGGATGAAAACGGGCGGAGCAGGAATGTCTCGGTTCGAATGTCCGCTTTAGGTGGGAGCGCCGCGGTCAACGATCGGGCGAGAGACTTCAAGAGCCGCCATTCATCAGGACAAGAGGCCAAAGACCTCCAGCTCGGCATTCCGGTCCGATGGCGGAGCCGTCCAAACCGCGGCCGCCTTGCGGCCGCGAGCATAAACCGCGATCCTGCTGCCGGGACCTTCGCCAGAATGACCGAGCGGGTGATCCAGGGGATTGTTCGCCCACAGCATGAGGCCAAGCCCGTAGGCCGGATCGGGATAGCGCGCTTCGCGAAACTGGGGGAGCGGACGCCCTTCGAGCATCGCGGCCAGCGTTTCGGGCCTGAGCAGACCGCCCGTCGTAAACGCCCACAGCAGGCGAGCGGCGTCCGCGACCGTTCCGACGGCCAGGCCGTGATAAACCCAACCCGGATGATAGTCGCGGGCGCTTCCCATCCGAACACTCGCGAGATCAGCCGGAGTCGTGGCCAAGCGAGCGGTCGTCAGCCCGGCGGGCGCGAATACGAGCCGCCGAAGCGCCACGGCCAATGTCAGGCCGGACGCATGCTCGATCAATCGCCCGACTTTGAGATAGCCGACGTTTGAATAGGCCCAATCGGTTCCCGGTTCGTAGCGTGGCCGTCCCGCGTCGAGCACGGCGAGAAGTCGGTCGACCGGCCACGGCGGCTCGCCCGCCGCCACATCCTCATGGTACCGGGACAGGGAGCCATAGTCCGGCAGCCCGGCTTCATGGCGGAGAAGCTGACGCAGGTTAAAGCGCTCGCCGGCTATCGGCTCGTCCAGGGCCAGAAAGCCGCCTTCCACGAGGCGGAGAGAGGCGATCGCGAGAACGGTCTTCGTGAAGCTCCACCACGGCACGGGATCGGCTGCGCCCGAAAGGGTCGCGCCACCCGTTTCATCGATAAGGGCGCTCGATTCCATGTCGTAAGGCGCGGATGTCGTCATGATCGCGCGAGGCCGGGTTGGAGGCCGAATTTCAAACAGAGACGCCGCCGGCCAAGACGGATCGGGGCGCTCGGAACTACTTGCAGGGCGTTTCGTTCTTCGCGGCCGGCGCGCCCGATGCCGTCGGCGCCGCCGCATGGAGCAGCGGGCAGTTGGCGCAGTCGTGACCCGCGCAGCCGGCGCAGCCGCCGGGCATGGCGGCCTGGTCACCCGCCGGGGCGGCGACGACCGGCGCTTGATGGCTGGCGCCATCCGACGGCGTGGCGGCCGCCTGCGCGTTCGAGATCATGATCGGTAATGCGAGCAAAAGCGCGCCAAAGCGAAGCGACATATTATCCCCCTTCGTCTTTACGTATCCAGCGTTAACTCGCCGGAGCGACATCGGAGCTTATCGCGGACCATGCGATTTGATCAAATGCGGCGGAGCCGCGCGAGCCCGAGCCGCGCGAACAGGCGGCTGGCGTCCCAAAAGGCCCGCCCGCCGCGCGCGAGAATCCGTAAAATTTTCCGCTTGGCGGCGCTTGGGATTGCCGTTATAAGCCTTCATTCGTGGCGCGTGGCCGAGTGGCTCCGCGCCGCGACTGTTTTGCGGAGGGCTCGAAAGCCGGCGCTCCCTTCCGTTTCAATCACGCCGTCAGGTTAGTCGCATGGCCAATCCGTTCCAGTTCCTACAGGAAGTCCGCTCCGAGGCGAAGAAGGTCGTGTGGCCGTCGCGGCGCGAAACCACGATCACCAGTGGTCTCGTGATTTTGATGGTGCTGGCCTCGAGCCTGTTTTTCGTCGTCGTGGATTGGGTGCTGCGGATGGGCGTCGGGCTCATGCTGCGGGTTGGTCAATAGCCATAATACTTTGGAGCAGAGCGCGCCACCATGAGCATGCGCTGGTATATCGTTCACGCCTATTCGAACTTCGAGAAGAAGGTCGCGGAGTCGATTCGCGAGCAGGCTGCGCAGCGCAATTGCGCCGACCGTTTCGAGGAGATTTTGGTTCCAACCGAGCATGTCGTCGAGGTCCGGCGCGGTCGCAAGGTCAACACCGAACGCAAGTTCTTTCCCGGCTATGTGCTGGTCAAATGCGATCTCACCGATCAGGTGTTCTCGCTGATCAAGAACACGCCGAAGGTGACGGGCTTCCTTGGCGCCGACAACAAGCCGATGCCGATCAGCGAGGACGAGGCCAATCGCATCAAGGGCCAGGTGGCGGAAGGTGTCGAGCGGCCCAAGGCCACGATTTCCTTCGAGGTCGGCGAGACCGTGCGCGTCGCCGATGGTCCCTTCGCCTCCTTCAACGGCACCGTCGAGGAGGTCGACGAGGATCGCTCGCGCGTCAAGGTGGCGGTGTCGATCTTCGGCCGCGCCACGCCGGTCGAGCTGGAGTTCACCCAGGTAGAGAAGGTTTAGTTGTTTTCTCCCTCTCCCCGTGAACGCGGAGAGGGAGTGAGCAAGGAATTCGAAGCGGTTCGCCGCTTCGAGGGACGCGTGGCGGACATGCCCTTAATCGCCATTAGGGACATCATGTCGGACCACGCGACTGCAACCGGCCTTGAAGGCGGGCCTCGCGCCGCGCCGGAACGGCCAAACGTTGGAGAAGAACAATGGCGAAGAAAATCACGGGCTATATCAAGCTCCAGGTGCCCGCCGGCTCGGCGAATCCCTCGCCGCCGATCGGTCCCGCGCTCGGTCAGCGCGGCTTGAACATCATGGAGTTCTGCAAGGCGTTCAACGCCAAGACGGCGCAGACCGAGAAGGGGACGCCGATCCCCGTCATCATCACGGCCTATCAGGACCGCTCCTTCACCTTCGAACTGAAGCAGCCGCCCGTGTCGTTCTTCCTCAAGAAGGCGGCGGGCGTGAAGTCCGGCTCCAAGACCACCGGACGCGGCTTCGTCGGCCAGGTCACGCGCGCTCAGATTCGCGAAATCGCGGAAAAGAAGCTCGTCGACCTGAACACGCATTCGATCGATGCCGCTTCGGCGATGATCGAGGGCTCCGCCCGTTCCATTGGCCTCGAAGTGGTGGAGTAAGTCATGGCGCACATCGGAAAACGTATCGCCAAGGCGCGCGAGGGCATCGAGCGCACCAAGCTCTATCCGCTCAACGACGCCATCAAGCTGGTGCGCGAGCGGGCCAAGGCCAAGTTCGACGAATCGGTCGAAATCGCGATGAATCTCGGCGTCGATCCCAAGCACGCGGACCAGATGGTGCGCGGCGTGGTCAATCTGCCGAACGGCACCGGCCGCGTGCTGCGCGTCGCGGTGTTCGCCCGCGGCGCCAAGGCGGATGAAGCCAAGGCCGCCGGCGCGGATGTGGTCGGCGCCGAGGAGTTGGTGACGATCGTGCAGGGCGGGACGATCGACTTCGACCGCTGCATCGCGACGCCGGACATGATGCCGCTGGTTGGCCGTCTGGGCAAGGTGCTGGGTCCGCGCGGCCTGATGCCGAACCCCAAGGTCGGCACGGTGACGATGGACGTGACCGGCGCCGTCAAGGCGTCGAAGGGCGGCGCGGTCGAGTTCCGCGTCGAAAAGGCCGGCATCGTGCAGGGCACGATCGGCAAGGCCTCGTTCGACGAGGGCAAGCTGGTCGAGAACATCAAGGCTTTCGTCGACGCGGTGTCGAAGGCCAAGCCCGCCGGCTCCAAAGGCACCTATATCCAGCGCGTCGCGCTGAGCTCGACCCAGGGGCCGGGCGTCAAGATCGACGTCGCGAGCCTCGGCGCGCAGCAGCAGTAAGGCGCTAGCCTCTCGCGAATAATGAACAAGCCGGTGGGGAAACCCGCCGGCTTTTTCGTTGGACCAAGCGCGAAAGTTCTGCTCTTTTGGCGAGGGCGAGCAGAGGCGAGCAACAGAGGCGGGCCATGCCGAACACCAATTACGACCGCGATTTCTACGCCTGGGCGAACGAACAGGCCGCGCTGCTGCGCGAGGGCAAGCTCGGCGACGCAGATATCGAGCATATCGCCGAGGAGATCGAGAGCATGGGCCGGACCGAAAAGCGCGAGCTGGTGAGCCGCCTGACCGTGCTTATGCTGCATCTTCTGAAGTGGCGGTTTCAGCCGGGAAAGCGTTGTTCAAGCTGGGAAACGAGCGTGACCGTCCAGCGCAATCGGCTCGCCAGGCATATGACCGACAATCCAAGTCTCAAGGCGAAATTGCCCGAAGCGATGACCGACGCTTACCAAGACGCCGCGCTAGTGGCCGCCGATGAAACCGGCCTGCCAAAGCCCACTTTCCCCGCCCTTTGCCCCTGGTCGTTCGAGCAGATGATGGACGCGGGCTTCTGGCCGGATTGAGTCAGACAGTCGCCATCGCCGCCGCGACCGCCTCTTGTTGCGCTTGCGTCAGATGCAACCCAAGCTTGCTCCGCCGCCACAAAACATCTTCCGCCGTTCGCGCCCATTCCTCGCGCGCGAGATAGACGAGTTCCGTTTGCGTCAGCCCGCCGCCATGGTCCGGCCCAAGTTCGGCCATGCTGTTCGCGGAGCCTAGCAGGCGCCAAACGCGCGATCCGTACGCGCGGGCGAGACGAAGCGCCACGGCGGGCGCCAGAAACGGTTTTTCGCGCGANNAGCGCATGTTCGGCGAGGCGCCGCGCGGTGGTGATCTTGCCGCCGAAAACCGACAGCGCCGGCGCGCCGTCGAAATCGAGATCGAAGGCGTAGTCGCGCGTCACGACGGAAGCCTCGATCGCGCCATCGTCGAACAGCGGGCGCAATCCGGCGTAGCTCCAGACAATATCGTCCCGCGTCGCGGCGCGGGAAAAACAGCGGTTGATCGACGCCAGCAGATAATCCGTTTCCGCGTCGCTGATCGCGACCGGGGCGGGGGCGCCCTGGTGGGCTATGTCGGTGGTGCCGACAAGGGTGAAATCCTGCTCGTAGGGGATCGCGAAAACGATGCGTTTGTCGGGGTTTTGCAGGATATAAGCGTGCTCGCCGTCATATAATTTGCGCGTGACGATGTGCGAGCCCTTCACCAGCCGCGCGTGCTTGCGCGAGGTGATCCGCAGCGCGTCATGCGCGACTCGCGACACATAGGGGCCTGCGGCGTTGACGATCGCCCGCGCCTCGATTTCCTCGGCGCCGCCAGCGCTCTCGATGCGCGCGATCCAGCGGTGCTCGTCGCGCCGCGCCGCGACAAGCCTCGCGCCGACATGGATGCTCGCGCCGAGTTCGCGCGCGGCGATGGCGTTGGCGACGACAAGCCGCGCGTCGTCGACGGCGCAATCGGCGTAAGTAAAACCAATCGAATAGTTTTCGCGCAATGGTCCGCCGAGCGCGCCGCCCCGCAGCGAGACCATGCGCGAACCCTCCAAGCGCTTGCGCCGGGCGAGATGGTCGTAAAGAAACAGCCCGAGCCGGATCACCCAGGCGGGGCGCAGGCCGGGCTCGTGCGGCAGCACGAATTTGAGCGGCCGCACGAGATGCGGCGCGCTCGCGAGCAACACCTCGCGCTCGACCAGCGCCTCGTGGACGAGGCGAAACTCATAAAGTTCGAGATAGCGCAGCCCGCCGTGAATGAGTTTGGTCGAGGCCGAGGAAGTCGCGCAAGCGAGATCGCCCTGCTCGACGAGCAGCACGGATAGCCCGCGCCCGGCGGCGTCGCGCGCGATGGCGCAGCCGTTTATGCCGCCGCCGACGATGAGAAGATCGAACATGGGCGCGTCCTGATTCGAGTGGGAAGTATAGGCGCGCGGGGAGGGGATTGCGCCGGGTACATTTTTGTTGGAGACCTCCGGTTCGTAGTCAGGAGCGGCTGAAGTTGTTCAGGCGCACACGCTTTTTCGAAATTGACCGAGCTTCTATTCGCGTAATTCGCGCACGATCTTGTCGGCGTTCCGGCACGCTTCCAGCATCCCGCCGTACCAAATTGATAGCCGCCGGCCCGGTTCGACGCAGCGGTCAAATTCTCTTGCCGCTTTGACCGCATTCACGTTCCGAGGAAATTTGTATCCAAGACACTCCATGGAGCGACCCGCGACTCTGAACACTCGAATCGCCCTAGCCGCTCCGGTTTGGCGGTTATCGAAATCGTAGCCAGAGAGCATAGTGTTATCATCCGCATAATCAATAAAGATGACCGGCCTGTTGCGGCTGTTCCGGTAGTTCGAGAACGCTTGACGTACATGCGCGTCTATCAAGCTAAAGCCGAGAAACATCACGGCGTCTGAGGATTCGACCAGTCTATCCAACTCCGAGTAATATATCCTGAAAGGCATACGTTGCATTTGCTCGGTTTTTCCATAACCGGCGATAATAGAAGACGTAGGAAACTCATTGCCTTCCGTGGTGCGAAGCGTCGAACGCCCGAAAGAGTTTTGGTGAAATTGTGCGCTCAGATCTTGCTGCCACTTTATGCCGTGCAGGTCGCCGTCCACCAGGTCCATGTCGAAATGCACCGATCCGTGCAAATGCAAAAGACAGGACCAGGACGCTCGATTTATGATCCGGGCCGGTTCGAATAATCCGCTGTCAGGATCAAAGCCCGTAGCGAAGTTTGAGAGGTTTCGATAAATAAGATTGTCATAATTTGTCGTCACGACCGCAAGATCAAACTCACCATTTATGAGAGCGAGGAATTGCGCTAGACCGTATGTTCGCCGTAT
>PLZT01000234.1 GCA_003152255.1 Methylocystaceae bacterium
GGAGAGATAAAAGTCGATAAAGGCCTTATTTAACGGGCGCATCCGCATATCAGCGTGAGAAACGGTTTCAAAGACAATAACGCCGCCGCGCGCCAACGCCGCCGCGCAATGCAGTCGATGCGTTCGCCCGGCAAGAAAGGCGAGCTGCCGAGCGGCCTCGGTAAGATCGGCGGGTTTGCCAAACAGCCGTTGCTCGCAACTCGCGGCCTGATCCGCCCCGAGGACGAAGCAGTCCGGACTCAGGGCGGAGACCGCCAACGCCTTGGCGCGTGCGAGTTCGGAGACGACTGCATCGGCGCCGCCGCCCTGACCGAGGATTGTTCGTTCAAGCCCGCGCTCGTCGATCTCCGCCGGCGAGGCCTCGAAGGGAATGCCCGTCTGCTCCAGCACGAGGCGCCGTCCTCGGCTTTTCGAAGCGAGAATCAGCGGTTTTGGAGCTAGCCAAAATAGCCCCTCGGAGGCCAGGACTTCGGGCGCTGTCATATCGGAAAAGCCATCCACAGGAGCCCCTGGTCTCGGGATACCGGGGATAATTCGGACCAGAACCCACCGTTATTGTATAGGTGGGGATAAGCCTAGCCAATCTTCAACAGGTTTAAACCTGTCGATAAAAGCCCATGATGTCCGGGTTTTCGGCGGAATGAAAACGCCGGCGAAGCCACACCCCGCTAAAATGACGGCCAACATATTGAAATATATCAATATTCTAAATTCATCCACATATTAACAGGCCTCTGGAAAACTTTATCACATCGCGCCAAGCTGTGGAAAAATAGTTAATAAAAATTAACCGTCTCTTGAGCGGGTGTAACAGAAACAGGTTAATATAGGTTTAACTAATCTCTTTATTTTTATGAAAAATAGGTTTAGCTCGTTGCTTGCTCTCCAAACAAACGGATTATCGGCGCTGGCGCCTCCCAACGCTACCTGGACCCCTTCGCATGAACAACGAAAAGCCGCTCCTTTCGGTTTTGCACGGAAAAACGACCGCGAATCCGCCTCTCTGGCTGATGCGCCAAGCCGGGCGATATTTGCCGGAATATCGAGAACTCAGGGCTAAATCGGCGAGTTTCCTGGATTTTTGCTATTCGCCCGCGGCAGCGGCGGAAGCGACCTTGCAGCCGATACGGCGGTTTGGTTTCGACGCGGCGATCCTGTTCAGCGACATTTTGGTCATTCCCGATGCTCTCGGACAGACGGTTTCCTTCGAGAGTGGCGCCGGCCCCAGGTTAGAGCCGATCGAGGCGCCGGAGGGCCTGTCCCGCTTGCGCGAGGCTCCCGATTATAGCCGTCTCGCGCCGGTTTTTGAAACGGTTGATCGGGTGAAAAGCGCCCTGCCCGCGCAAACGGCATTTATCGGTTTCTGCGGAGCGCCCTGGACTGTCGCGAGCTATATGATCGCGGGCCAAGGCACCAGCGATCAGGCGCCGGCGCGTCTTTTCGCTTATCGTCACCCCGAGGTCTTCGCCATTCTGATCGAAAAGCTCACCGAAGCTTCGATTGGCTATCTTTTGCGCCAGATCGACGCCGGCGTCGAGGTTGTGCAAATCTTCGACAGTTGGGCGGGTGTCTTGCCGCCGCATGAATTCGAAAACTGGGTGTTTTCTCCGCTGCGGAGAATCGTTTCGCGGATAAAATTGGAGCGCCCGAATGTGCCGGTGATCGCCTTCGCGCGCGGCGCCGGGACGCATTTACGTCGTCTGGTGGCGGAACTTGGCGCCGACGCCTATGGGCTCGACACGGCGGCCGACCCGATCTGGGCGGCGCGCGAGACGGCGAGGCGCGCCGCCTTGCAGGGAAATCTCGACCCGTTGGCGTTGCTCGCGGGCGGTGCGGCGCTCGACCACGAGGTCGAGGCGATCTTGGACGCGCTCAAGGGTCACCCGCATATCTTCAATCTAGGCCACGGCATTTTGCCTCAGACGCCAATCGCGCATGTCGAGCGGCTGGTGGATCTGATCCGTAAATCGCGGACTTGAATAATGTATCCGTGGATCAAAGCTCTGCATGTGATCGCCATAATCTCCTGGATGGCTGGGCTGCTCTATCTGCCGCGGCTCTTTGTCTATCACGCTGGCGTCGGCCGCGGCGGGCAGTCGGAGACTTTCAAGACGATGGAGCGCAAACTGCTGCGTTTCATCATGATTCCCGCGATGTTGCTATCCTGGATCACCGGCGTGACTCTGGCCGTGCAGGGCGCGCATTTTCATGCGTTCTGGTTTCATTCGAAGATGCTGGCGGTCGTGCTGCTGACCGCCGTTAACTTTTACGACGGCGTTCTCCAAAAAGCCTTCGCGGAGGACCGCAACACACGCTCGGCGAAATTTTTCCGCTTCTATAACGAGGCGCCGACGGTGCTGATGATCGCGATTGTGATTTTCGTGATTGTGAAGCCGTCTTAAGACCGTGGTGGAGCGGACCGAGGATTTCGCGCGCATTTTGATTTTTTGGAATAAGCTCGTCGATGGGCCACGGGCGCCTTTTTACGGCGTTCCGCGGCCGGAAGAGGCGTGTGTTCGCGCCAGGAGACGCGGGAATTCCTCGCCGGGATCAAGCGGACCTAGTGTTTCCATATTGTTTCGGCGCGATCTTGCTTTCCGAGTCAAATGTGTTTAATAAACTGTCGTCCCCTCCGCACGGCAGATTGTCGTTCTAGCGACCGCCGCCTCAATCGGCGCGCTTTAATTGGCGCCTCGGGAGAATCTCCCGCCTTCCTGCCGCTCTTCTCTCCGCTCTATCCGATCGCCTATCGATTCGAGGCTTGTCCCCATGCGGGAAATCAAACTTTCCGACTTAAAATCCAAAACCGCCGCCGAACTTCTGGCTTTCGCCGAGGAGCACGAGGTGGAGAACGCCTCGCTGCTGCGCAAGCAGGAGCTGCTGTTCGCAATTCTAAAGCAATTCGCCAGCCGCGACGTCGAGATCGTCGGCGAAGGCGTCGTCGAGGTGTTGTCGGACGGCTTCGCCTTCTTGCGTTCGCCCGATTCCAATTATCTCGCTGGGCCGGACGATATTTATGTTTCGCCTTCGCAAATCCGCAAATTTGGTCTGCGCACGGGCGATACGGTCGAGGGCATTATCCGCAGTCCCAAGGAAAACGAGCGCTATTTCGCGCTGCTCAAGGTCAATACGATCAATTTCGAGGATCCTGAAAAGATCCGCCATAAGGTTCCCTTCGACAATCTGACGCCGCTTTATCCCAATGAGCGGCTGAAACTCGAAATCGAGGATCCCACGCGCAAGGAGCTGTCGTCGCGCGTCATCGATCTCGTCGCGCCGATCGGCAAGGGCCAGCGCGCGCTGGTGGTTGCTCCGCCGCGCACCGGCAAGACCGTACTGCTGCAAAACATCGCGCAGTCGATCACCACCAATCACCCCGAATGCTATCTGATCGTGCTGCTGATCGACGAACGTCCCGAGGAAGTCACGGACATGCAGCGCTCGGTGCGCGGCGAGGTCGTGTCCTCGACCTTCGACGAGCCGGCGGTGCGCCACGTCCAGGTCGCGGAAATGGTGATCGAAAAGGCCAAGCGTCTGGTCGAACACCGCCGCGACGTGGTGATTCTGCTGGATTCGATCACGCGCTTGGGCCGCGCCTATAACACCGTTGTTCCCTCGTCAGGCAAGGTGTTGACCGGCGGCGTCGACGCCAACGCGTTGCAGCGGCCGAAGCNNGGCGTCGACGCCAACGCGCTGCAGCGGCCCAAGCGCTTTTTTGGCGCGGCCCGCAACATCGAGGAAGGCGGCTCGCTGACTATTATCGCCACCGCGCTGATCGACACGGGATCGCGCATGGACGAAGTGATTTTCGAGGAGTTCAAGGGCACCGGTAACTCCGAGATCATTCTCGACCGCAAGGTCGCGGATAAGCGCGTCTTCCCGGCGATCGACATCACGAGGTCCGGCACGCGCAAGGAAGAGCTCCTGGTTCCCGCCGACATTCTGAAAAAGATGTACGTGCTGCGCCGGATTCTCAATCCGATGGGCACGGTCGACGCGATCGAATTCCTGCTCGGAAAGCTGCGCGAGACCCCGAAGGGCAATGCGTCCTTCTTCGATTCGATGAACACCTGAGACGGCGCGGGCGCGCGAAATCTTGCGCCGCGCGCCTGTCAGCGACCCCTGCGAGGGCGAATGCCGGATGACACGATCTTCGCTTTGGCGACAGGCGCGGGACGTTCCGCGGTCGCGGTGATCCGTCTCTCCGGACCTTGCGCGCGAGACGCCTTGGCCGATTTCACCGGGGTCAGCCCCGAGCCGAGGCATGCGCATTTCGCGCGTTTTCGGGATCCTCAAACAAACGAGACGCTTGACCGAGGCCTGGCGCTTTGGTTCCCCGGACCCAATTCGGCGACGGGGGAAGACTGCGCCGAATTTCATCTCCACGGGAGCCGCGCGGTCGTCGATGTGATTCTGTCACTGCTCAGGCGACGAACCGGGTTGCGCGCGGCGGAGCCGGGCGAATTCGCCCGCCGCGCCTTTATTAACGGCAAGATGGATTTGTCACAGGCGGAGGCTCTCGCCGATTTGATCGACGCGCAAACCGAATTTCAGCGCCGCCAAGCGCTGCGAGTGGCGGGCGGCGCGCTTCGACGGCAAGTGGAGGATTGGCGCGGCGGGCTGGTCGAAGCTTCGGCGTTGCTCGCCGCGGAGCTGGATTTTTCGGATGAGGGGGATGTGGGGAGTTTTTCCCCGGACGCGCTGGGGCGCGTTTTGCGTCCTCTCATGGCGCGAATGGACGAGGTTTTACGGCGCGCACCGGCTTCCGAGCGGCTCCACGACGGATTTCTCGTATTGATCCTCGGTCCTCCCAACGCCGGCAAGTCGACGCTGCTCAATCTGCTGGCGCTGCGAGATGTCGCGATTGTCTCGGAAATTCCGGGAACGACGCGCGACATGATCGAGGTTGAGCTGAATCTCAAGGGCTTGCCGGTCACCCTCGTTGACACGGCGGGGTTGCGCGAGACCGAGGACGCGGTCGAGCGCATCGGAGTCGGACGGGCGCGGGCGCGGGCCGGCGAGGCCGATCTGTTGCTGTGGTTGTCGGAGGGCGGTGTGGCGCCGCCGCCTGATGTCGACACGGACGGCGCCGAGATTTTGCGGATCGCGGCAAAGGCGGATGAGTTCCCGCCCGAAGTCAGTTGTCTTGCGATTTCCGCGCGCACGGGACTGGGCATTGAGGAGTTATGCGAAGAAATCGCCACGCGCGCGCGCGCGATGCTGGGCGATGGCTCCTCCGCCCTGGTTATTCGCGAGCGCCATCGCGATGGCATAGGCACCGCGCGAGATTTTGTTGCGGCGGCGCTTGCGCCCGGGAAGCCCTTGGAACTCGTCGTCGAGGAGATAAGATTGGCGGGCCGCTCGCTTGAGCGAATCGTCGGCGCGATTGACGTCGAGCAAGTGCTGGATGTGGTATTCTCTCGTTTTTGCATCGGAAAGTAATTATGTTTCACGTGAAACAGGGAGGATCCGCGCCGTGAGGCGGCAAGGCTACGATGTAATCGTGATTGGCGGCGGCCACGCCGGCTGCGAAGCGGCCGCGGCGGCGGCCCGCCTTGGCGCGCGCACAGCGCTGGTGACTCAGTCGCGCGGGACAATCGGCGCGATGTCATGCAATCCGGCGATTGGCGGGCTCGGAAAGGGCCAGTTGGTGCGGGAGATCGACGCGCTCGACGGGCTGATGGGCCAGGTCGCGGACGCCGCCGGGATTCAGTTCAAGGTGCTTAACCGCTCAAAGGGGCCGGCCGTGCGTGGTCCCCGCGCCCAGGCTGATCGCAAGCTCTATCGCGTCGCGATGCGGGCGGCGATCGAGGCGACGGAGAACCTATCGGTCCTTGAGGGCTCTGTCGAAGATCTGGCATTGGAGAATGGGCGAGTCGTCGGAGTGAAGCTCGTCGACGAGACCATTCACGCCGGGGCCGTGGTCCTGGCGACCGGAACGTTTCTCAACGGCGTGATCCATATCGGGGACTTCCACGTGCCCGCGGGCCGCATGGGCGATGCGCCGGCCAATGGACTCGGGGCAAGTCTGCGACGCGCGGGCTTCTCGGTTGCTCGACTGAAGACCGGCACGCCGCCGAGGCTGGACGGCGCGACGATCCAGTGGGACCGCCTGGAGCCGCAATGGGGCGACGCGGAGCCGGAGCCCTTTTCCGCTTTGACGCGAAAAATCGTCAATCGCCAGATCGCCTGTCACATCACCCGCACGACGCTTGCCTCGCATAAGATCATACAGGCCGATCTCTCGCGTTCGCCGATGCGGACTGGCGCCATTTCCGGGCCCGGTCCTCGCTACTGCCCGTCGATCGAGGATAAGGTGACGCGTTTCGGCGATCGCGATGGACACCAGATTTTTCTTGAGCCCGAGGGATTGGACGATTCGACGGTTTATCCCAATGGCGTCTCGACCTCTCTGCCCGAGGCGACGCAGCAGGCATTCATCAACGCGATTCCCGGCCTGGAGGACGCGCGTATCCTGCGGCCCGGCTATGCGATCGAATACGATTATGTCGACCCGCGCGAGCTGGACGCCTCGCTGCAGACGAAGCGTATCGTGGGGCTGTTTTTCGCCGGCCAGATCAACGGGACCACGGGCTATGAGGAGGCGGGCGCGCAAGGGCTCGTCGCCGGCCTCAACGCCGCCGCGTTCGCGGCATCCAGCCCGGCCATTCTGTTCGACCGGGCCGAGGCCTATCTTGGGGTCATGATCGATGATCTCGTCACGCGCGGGGTCAGCGAGCCCTATCGCATGTTCACCTCTCGCGCGGAATATCGCCTGTCGCTGCGCGCCGACAACGCCGATGAGCGCCTGACGCCGCGCGGGCTCGAACTCGGCTGTGTCGGCGCGGCGCGTGCGGAAATCTTTGCCGAGAGGTCGGCGCGGCTGGCGCGGGCGCGCGCCTTGGTCGAAGAACTCACGTTGACATCCGCCGCCGCGGCGCGGCATGGGCTGCCAGTGACGCAAGACGGTCAAAGGCGCAGCGCTTTCGCGCTGTTATCCTTCCCCGAGATCCGCTTCGACCGGCTACGCGCGATTTGGCCGGAGCTCACCTCGATCGACGACGCCACTGCGGCTCAGGTGGAAATCGACGCGCGTTATGCGGTCTATCTCGACCGCCAGGCCTCGGACATTGAGGCCTATCGCCGCGACGAAGAGCTTTCGCTTCCGCCGGCGCTGGACTATTCCGGGATCGCCGGACTTTCAGCCGAACTGACAGCCAAGCTCAGATTTCTGCGGCCGCGCACCATTGGTCAGGCTCAGCGGATCGAGGGAATCACCCCGGCGGCTCTCACGCTGCTCGCGGCGCGGGCGCGACGCGGGTGAGCAGAGGGGCGCATTCCGACAAGGCGGCGGCTATCGCGCTTTGCCCCTCCCTAGCCGGGGCAGGGGCCGAATTGGAGGGCTATGAAGCCTTGCTGCGGGCATGGCAGCCGAAAATCAATTTGGTCTCGGGCCCAACCCTGGAAGCGCTTTGGACCCGGCATTTCGCCGATTCGGCCCAGCTTTTCGAAACCTTCCCCAATATTTCGCGCTGGGCGGACCTGGGTTCGGGCGCCGGATTTCCCGGAATGGTTCTGGCGATATTGCTAAAGGCGCGCGCCGGAGCCGTCGTCCATTTGATCGAGAGCGACCAACGCAAGGCGGCTTTTCTGAGAGCTGTTTCACGTGAAACGGGCGCGCCGGCGATCGTCCATGTGGGGCGCATCGAATCGGAATTGCCGCCGCTGATCGGTCAAATCGAAGGAATTTGCGCCCGGGCCTTGGCTCCTCTGCCGCGCCTTGTCGACTGGTCGCGCGAACATCTGTTGAAAAACGCAATTGGCGTGTTTTTAAAGGGCGAAGATTGGCGCGGCGAATTGACCGGCTTGACGCCGGAGAGTAGCTTCCAGACACGAAGCATCGTTAGCCGCACCAATACCGCCGCGCGCATTATTGTCGTGGAAAGGGCGGATTCGAACGGAACGGGCGCAACCTCGCGCTGAAGAGACCAGGTCTCCGGAGATTACCCCTTGACCGAGCTGCCAATCGTTCCGCGCGTCCTCGTCCTCGCCAACCAGAAGGGGGGCGTCGGGAAGACCACNNACCGCGATCAATCTCGGCACGGCGCTTGCCGCCGTCGGGGAAAATGTGCTGGTCATCGACCTCGATCCACAGGGCAACGCCTCGACCGGTCTTGGCGTCGATCGCAAAAGCCGAAGCATTTCCACCTATGACGTTCTGCTCGGGGAAAGCAGTCTCGACGACGCCATCGTGCCAACGGCGGTGCCACGCCTGTCGATCGCGCCCTCGACCCTCGACCTTCTCGGCGTGGAGCTGGAAATCGCCGGCGACAAGGACCGCGCCTTTCGCTTGAAGCGCGCGCTGGCGGAGTTGGCCGCCGCTGAGCGTCACGTCAATGCGCGTCACTACAGCTATATTCTCATCGACTGTCCGCCGTCGCTCAATCTTCTGACGATCAACGCGCTCGCCAGCGCCGACGCGGTTGTCGTGCCGTTGCAATGCGAATTTTTCGCACTCGAAGGCTTGTCGCAGCTTCTGTCGACGGTCGAGCAGGTCAAGCGCACTTTGAATCCCAAGCTGTCGATCCACGGCGTTGTCCTGACCATGTTCGACGCGCGCAATAATCTCGCGACGCAGGTGGTCGCGGACGTGCGCCGCTTTATGGGCGACAAGGTTTACGAGACGATGATCCCGCGCAATGTGCGGATATCCGAGGCGCCCTCGCATGGCAAGCCGGTGCTGCTCTATGATCTGAAATGCGTCGGCAGCCAAGCCTATCTGAAGCTGGCCTCGGAAGTCATTCGTAGAGAAAGGCGCCTGCGCGCCGCCTGATCGGCCGTGGCGAATGTTTGAGGGGAAGTTCTGAGATGGCGGAGGAAGCACGGCCGCGTTTGGGCAGGGGCTTGGCGGCCTTGATCGGCGACGCTGGCAACGAGGCGCCGGCGATCGAGCGCACACGTGGTCAGCGCCGTATTCCCATCGAATTTCTGCGTCCCAATCCGCGCAACCCGCGCACCAGTTTTCGCGAGGAGGACCTCACGGACCTCGCCGCTTCGATCCGTGAAAAGGGTATTATTCAGCCGGTCGTCGTCCGCACCATCGCCGGCGTCGCCGACGCATATGAAATCATCGCCGGCGAACGGCGTTGGCGCGCCGCCCAACTCGCGAGTCTCGCCGATATTCCCGTGGTCATTCATGAGGCCGACGACCGCGAGGCTCTCGAACTGGCGATCATCGAGAACGTCCAGCGCGAGGATCTCAACGCGATCGAGGAAGCGCGCGGCTACGAGCGGCTTGGAGCCGATTTTGGCTATTCCCAATCGGAGCTGGCGAAAATTATCGGCAAGAGCCGTTCGCATGTCGCCAACACGCTACGGCTGCTGAATCTGCCCGAGGCGACCCGACGCCTCGTCGCGGACGGCGCCATTTCCGCCGGCCACGCCCGCGCGCTACTGTCGGTGAAAGATCCGGACGCGGTGGCGCGCAAGATTGTCTCGGACGGCCTAACCGTGCGCGACATCGAGGAGCGCGCGCGGCGCCAGGCTGCCGACGCGGGCGTGAAGCCGCGCAAGCCGCGCGAGGACAAGGACGCGGACACCCTCGCCGTCGAAAAGACGCTAAGCGACGCCCTGGGCCTGACGGTGACGATTCATCACAATGGCGAGCGCGGCGAACTGCGCATCCGCTACGAGACACTGGAGCAGCTGGATGGGCTCTGTCACCGGCTGACAGGGTGAACTTCGGCCTCGGTCAATCGCCTCCTCGTCATTGCGAGCCGAAGGCGAAGCAATCCAGCAGTCAACCCTGTCGCTCTGGAGTGCTTCGTCGCTACGCTCGTAATGACGGTTAGTCGGGCCATTCCCGATTTCACGGATCGGTCATTTGCACTTTGGCGCCCAAACTCTTGCGAACGCCCCGCGCGACAATCGCCGCAAGCTCCACCGGCACGGCGTTGCCCAGCTGTCGCATGGTCTCGCTCCAAGACCCATGAAAAACAAAATCATCCGGAAAAGTCTGCAACCGCGCGCTCTCTCGCACGGTGAAATAGCGCAAGCTTCCGTCCGGGCGGAAAAACATGTTTTCGCCGCCGGGAACGCCATGCACGCCGGCCTTGAGAGTTTTTGCGGGTTCATCGAACGGCGATCCGGTGTGGCCGGGATAGGCCCGCGCGCCCGGTTGAAAACGGTGGTTTGCCATCGCCGCGGCCTTCTCTGCCTCATGCTCGGGGTCTGGCAGGTCGCCTATCGCGTCCCGAACCGTGCGCCAGGGCAATAGCGTCGGACGTTCCAGCCGGCGCGTTCGTTCGGCGTATCGCGGCGCGATTTCGCGCGAGCGCTTTGGCGCCGCGTGCCGTTCCCAATAGTCCCCGCGGGTTTGATGCCATAGCAGCGCGTCGAGCGAATGGGTTTCCTCGGGAAAGGACCATTCGATCCCGAGATCGCTTCGGAATCCCACGAAAACAATCCGCTCCCGACGCTGGGGAATCCCATAATTGGCGGCGTTCAGCACGCGGTAGACCACGCGATAGGAGAGGGAATCGCCACCGCGCCGCCTCCCCGTGAGGTGCCGCTCCAGCCGGCCAAGATGATCCTCCCAGCTTTCGTCCTCGCGGCGAACAAGCTCGGGGAATGTAAGCTGGTGAACGATATAGGCGAGATAAGTCGCGAAGCTTTCTCGTATCAGGCCCTTCACGTTTTCGAAGATGAACGCCCGGGGTTTCGTTTCGCGCACAACGCGCACCGCCTCGGGCCACATGTCGCGGGCGTCGCCATGGGCGCGATGCTTGCCGCCAAGTGAAAAGGGCTGGCACGGCGGCCCGCCGGTGACGAGATCGATTTTCCCGGAGCAGTCGCGGAAATCGACATCGCGAACGTCGCCCTCCACGGGCTCCGGCCAATGCGCGACCACGGGCGTCCGGCGGCGTCTGTTCTCGCGAATCGTGTCGCAGCACCAGCGATCCCATTCGATGATTCGCGTGCGAAAAAAACCGGCCATGCTTACGCCGAGCCCGAGCCCGCCGGCTCCAGCGAAGACTTCGATTACGCGCATGGCACCTCCAGAAAAGACCGCAATTTGTTCTTTAAGTGTTCCTTGTCGCGCAATTCGCATTCCCAAACAACCAGAGTTCTCCAGCCGCCGGCTTTGAGCGCCGCCTGATCGCGCAAATCGCGCAGGCGGTTGCCCGTGAGCTTAGGCTCCCAGAAGTCGAGCCGCGACTTCGGCATTCGGGCGAGGTGGCAGTGGGGATCGGGATGGCGGTGCCAGAAACAGCCATGCACGAAAATCACGGCGTGAAAGCGAGGAAAAACAAGGTCGGGCGTGCCCGGGAGGTCTTTTCGATGAAGACGAAAGCGAAAGCCCATTTTATGGACCATCCGTCGAACCAGAAGTTCCGGGGCCGTGTCCTTGCCGCGAACCCGTCGCATCCGTTCGCTGCGCTCAATCGGTGAGAGGGTGTCGCCCATGTTGATCCCGATGGTTTATCGCGACCCCAGCTCCTTCGCCCGCGCTAGTGCGATAAATAAGAGGACGACGTGCTGCGCGTGGATCGGCGCTTCCAGGGGCGCGGAATATCGTCGCTCGCGGCCAATGTTTTTTCAAGGCGTGGAGCCGGTCGCGCGACGGATCAGCGCCAGCGCCTCGGCGGAGTCCCAGGCGGCGGGGCCCGAGAGCTGGCCGAGCGTGCAGCCGGCGGAATCGACGAGATAGGTCGTCGGCAGGCCCATGAGTTCGCCGCCTTGTTTCAGGCGAAAGAAGACGTCGGCCTTTGGATCGGCATAAAATTTGAGGTTCTTGACGCCGATTTCATCGAGGAATGCCTTTGGCCGCTCCAGCCGCGTGGTGTCGACATTGATCGCCACGACCTCGAATTTATCCGAGCCCGCGGCTTGTTGCAGCCGGTCGAGCGCGGGCATTTCGCCCCGGCACGGAACGCACCAGGTCGCCCAAACATTGACAAGCAGCGCCTTGCCCTTGAAGGCCTCCAGGCTCGTCGGCGCGCCGTCCGGGCCGTTGAACGCGAGCGTCTGAATCGGCTCGGGCTCCTTGGCGATCGCGAGCGCGGCGAGTTCCCCCTTGGCGAGGCTGGCGAGGGATTGCGCCAGCGGCTTAGAGGCGTCGCAGGCGGCGCTGTGCTCTTTCTTGCCGCCGCGACCGGCCTTAACGTATAGAAATCCAACGCCGGCGATGAGCAACAAAGCGACAAAGGCGAGCGCGCCGCGATTGCGCTGGGGACTTGCGGCCGGCTGTTCGGTCATCGTTCAAGGGTTCCAGAAGATCGGCGTTTCGGAAGGGATCACATGACGAGCAAAATATGGGGCGGCCGCTTTCAGGACGCAACCGCCGCCGTGCTGGAGGCGATCAACGTCTCCATCGACTTCGACAAGAGACTCTGGCCCCAGGATATAGCGGCGTCGCTGGCCCATGTCGCGATGCTCGAACATCGCGGCATCGTCTCCGACGCGGACGCGGCCCAGATTCGCGACGGCCTGACCCGGATCAAGGCGGAGATCGAGGCCGGCGATTTTGTCTTCTCGCGCAAGCTCGAAGATATTCACATGAATGTCGAATCGCGGCTCGCCGAGCTGATCGGACCCGCCGCCGGAAGATTGCATACGGCCCGCTCGCGCAACGATCAAGTGGCGACCGATTTTCGTCTCTATATCCGCGACGCCATCGACCGGCTCGACGCCCAGCTCGCCGACCTTCAGATGGCGCTGGCGACAAAGGCGCTGGAGGAGGCGGCGACCGTCATGCCGGGCTTCACCCATCTGCAATCGGCGCAGCCCGTGACCTTTGGCCACCACCTTCTCGCCTATGTCGAAATGATTTCGCGAGACCGCGGGCGTTTTCACGACGCGCGGGCGCGCCTTAACGAATCGCCTTTGGGCGCGGCCGCGCTGGCGGGAACCTCCTTTCCGATCGACCGCGAGGACACGGCGAAGGCGCTCGGCTTCGACCGTCCCACCGCCAATTCGCTGGACAGCGTCTCGGACCGCGACTTCGTGCTGGAGACACTGTCGGCTGCCGCCATTTGCGCGACGCATCTGTCGCGCTTCGCCGAGGAGATCGTGCTGTGGACGACGGTGCAATTCTCCTTCGTCGCGCTCAGCGACAAATTCACCACGGGATCGTCGATCATGCCGCAAAAACGCAACCCCGACGCGGCGGAGCTGGTGCGCGGCAAGAGCGGGCGCATCATCGGCGGCCTGCAAGCCTTGCTGATCGTCATGAAGGGCCTGCCGCTGGCCTATTCGAAGGACATGCAGGAGGACAAGGAGGGAGCCTTCGACGCGCTCGACTCTCTTGAACTATGCATCGCCGCCATCGCTGGCATGACCCGAGACATGAGCGCGAATCGCGCCAGAATGCGGGAGGCCGCCGGCGCCGGCTACGCGACCGCGACGGATCTGGCCGATTGGCTCGTGCGCGCGCTCGGTCTGCCGTTCCGCGAGGCGCATCATGTGACGGGCCGCATCGTTGGAATCGCCAGCGAACGCGACGTCGGACTGGAGGAGCTGTCCTTGGCCGATCTTCAAGCCGTCGAGCCTCGCATGACGGCTCAGGTTTTCGATGTGTTGGGGGTCGATAAATCGGTCGAAAGCCGCGTGAGTTACGGCGGCGCCGCGCCCGCCAATGTATGCGCTCAAGCAGAGGCCTGGCTGAAAAGACTGGAGGCGCCGGC
>PLZT01000596.1 GCA_003152255.1 Methylocystaceae bacterium
TTCGGTTGCGCGGCTGGGAGTTCGCCGGACGCTATAGCCCGATCGAAAACCTGTGGCTAACATTCAACGGCGCCTATACCGACGCCCGCTATATCGACTATCCCGACGCGCCGCCGCCAAACGACTGGCTCTGGACGACGAATGTCGCGACCCCGCTGGGCGTCGTATCGCATCCCTTGACTTTGTCTCTCTCGAATACGCGATTCACCGGATTGCCGAAATGGACGTTCAACCTGGGTGCCAATTACGAGCGTAAGGCCGGCAAGGTGCTGGAAAGCGTCGGCGGATTTTGGGGCGAGCAGAACTACACCGCCTACGGCTGGTGGAACTTCGCCTTCTTTGACACGGTCCAGTTCACCAATCCCTGGTCGCTGATCCAATATTGGCAGTCGCCCTACACGATCGTGAACGCCGGCGTCGGGTTGCGCACCGACGACAAGCGCTACGCGCTGGAACTTTGGGTGAAAAACCTGTTCGACACGCGCTACATCGCGCCAAACGGAACCTGGTCGCAAGGCAACGCCACGACGCCAGCGTCCTTCACCCTTCAGGCGCAACCGCGCTACTTCGGCCTCACTTTCCGCGCGCAACTCGACGGCGAGACATTCACCGGCTTGAAAGGCGGCGGGACGGATCTACCGAACACGAAGTCGCCTTCTCCGGCGCGGAGCCTCCCGTGGACTGGCATTTATGCGGGCCTCGACATCGGCTATGGCTGGGGCGAGCCCTATGGTTTGAAGGGCGCCATCGGTGGCGGTCAGGTCGGCTACATCTACCAGTTTTCGCCGCTGTTCGTGGCGGGTGTCGAAGCCGACATCAACGGCACGGGTCTCTCCACCAACGGCGACGGCTATGCGCAACCCGGCCGTTCGCTCGATTACGACGTCTCGATCCGGGGACGCGTCGGCATAACGCCTGTCGATCCNNGCCGGCGTGGAGTGGCTCGTGACGCCCGCATGGTCGGTGAAAGTGGAATATCTTCGCACCGATATCGCGAGCGACGATCTGGGAGTCTGGCCTTACGCGAAACTCGGCAAGACCCAGTTCAACGCGATTCGCCCCGGCGTGAATTATCATTTCGACGTCTTCCCGCCGGCCCCCGTGCTGGCGAGGCAGTGATATCGTTGTTGCTTTCCCCGGAGACGGGAGACGCCGCGACGCGATATTGTCAGGGCGCGCCCCGCTAAACTCTACAGAGCGACTATTTGGCGCGCCATGACGGCGGGTCCGAGGAGATATCCTCGGACCTGCCTTTCCATAAAATGCCCTTATCGCGCGGCAGAGCGGCGACACCCGTGGAAAATCACGAAGGCGCTATTTCTCTATTGTGTCTATCGGAAATATCATGTTACATCGTCGATGGTAATCAATTTCAAGAAAGGCGTCTTGATGGCCTTCGTCAGTTCCTCCGCGGTCGCGATCCCTGGCGCCGGCGCCTTTCCGCCGGATCATCGCGCTCATGGCGCTCAATCCTTGCTGAGCGGGAAGCCGCCCAAGCAGCATTATACGGCGCAGGGGATCGCGCTGGCGCTCTATGCCTTGCTGATCGGCGCGGCGCTGACGACAGCTTTCAAGCCGGCGCAGGTGGTCACGGAGGAAGAGCAGACCGTCGAACTGGCGCCCATGCCGGTCGACGAGGAGCCGCCGCCGCCGCCCGACCAGGCGCCGATCGAACAGCCGCAGGTCGACGACACGCCGCCGCCGCCGATGGCGCTGGACCCGATCGCGCCGATCGAGGAAGCAAAGCCCACTCCAAAGCCGATCGAGAAAGTGGAGAAGAAAGTCGACAAGCCGGTCGAGCGGAAACAGACCGCCGCGCCGCGCGCCGCCGTTCCCGTCGCGCGCGCGCCCGCCGCGCCGCCCGGCGCGCAGGTTTCGGAGATCGCCAACCACTTCCACGCCTGCATGCAGCGCGCGGCCGCCAACGCCTATCCGGAGTCGCAAGCGCCGCGCACGGCGCATATTTCCTATCACGCGACATTCGGGCCTTCCGGCTCGCTCAGCTCCTATTCGATTTCGGGCTCGGGCAACGCCGCTTTCGACGCGGTGNNAAAACCGGCGTCCACTTTTGCCGAAAGCGCTCTGATCACACTCGCGCTTATCTTCCGACACGAAAGGCCAGAAGAATGAATGAACCGATCTCCGCCACGGCGTCCGCCGCCCTGGCGCACACGCTTTCTCCGGTGGAGCTTTTCCTGCAGGCGGACTCCATCGTCAAAACGGTGATCGTCCTGCTGCTGCTCGCCTCCGCGTGGGGTTGGACGGTGATCGCCGAAAAGCTGGTTCGCCTGGCCATCTTGCAATCGCGCGCGTCAAAACTGTTCGAGAGCGTCAAGGCGGGCCTGCCGGTGACCGATATCGCCGAAAGCTTCGCGAAGACCTCGGCCAATGATCCGCTGCTGCAAATCTATCAGGCCATGGTCGACGAACAGGCGCGCTCCGCCGATCTCATTTACACCGAGGGGCAGCGGGACTCGCTTCAAGATCGCGTGCATCGCGTCGCGGTGCTGGCGAGTTCGAGCGCGATCGATCATCTGCAGGCGCGCCTGCCGGGGCTCGCGACCATCGGCGCGGTCTCGCCATTCGTGGGCCTGTTCGGCACGGTCT
>PLZT01000102.1 GCA_003152255.1 Methylocystaceae bacterium
GGCTCGGCAATCCCGTCTGGCACATTCACAACGGCGCCCCGCCCGAGCCGGAAACGCTGCATCATCCCGGCGAGGGAAACGCCAAGGGCACGACCGTCTCCTTCGCCATGCTGCTCAATCTCGCCACCGTCGCCAACGCCGAGGATCCCGCGGTGCTTTGGGGCTTTTTACGCCGCTACGCGCCGCAAGCGACGCCCGAAAATCACCCGCGCCTCGACAGACTGGTCGGCTACGCCGTTGCTTACTTTCGCGATTTCGTCCGCCCGAAAAAGAGCTATCGCGCCGCCGACGCGGTCGAGCGCGAGGTGCTGGAACAGCTGTCGCGCGCGCTCGGCGCCTTGCCGGCGGGCGCCAGCGCCGAGACGATCCAGACCGCGCTTTACGATGTCGCCCGCGCCGTCCCGCGCTATCAGGATCTCGCCGCCAAAAACGCGACGCCGGAGCGGCCCGGCGTCTCCAATGATTTTTTCAACATGCTCTACGAGGTGCTGCTCGGCGAAAAGCGCGGGCCGCGCTTTGGCTCCTTCGTCGCGCTTTATGGCGTTTCGGAGACGCAAGCCCTCATCGCCAAGGCGCTCGCCGGCGATTTTTTGCCGAAGGATGGACTATAAGCGAAAGCAACCGCATGCTGCTGGCCAAAATCAGCAGACCCATATATCTCTAGTTCTAGCCTTTGCGCTAAGACCTATCATCGGAGGAGTTGTGGTGGACTACGGCCTCGTTCTTGGGGCGATTGGGGTCATCGGCATTCCTATCGCCGTGGCGATTGACCATGCCCGCGCAATCCAAAGGAGAATTCAATTTTCTCCGAACATGCTTCATAGTAGCTATGGTTGCTGCACTGGGTGCCTTTGGCTGGTTAACTTATGAAATATCGATGAACACGCAAAAAGCTATAATAGCAGCGGGTTTCGGAGCATTGGTCTTTGTTGGACTAGGCTACGCCCTGGAGTGGGTGCGCAACAAACAGTTTTCTGTAGAAAAGATTGCTGCTCCTATCGCGAATATCGATCGAACAAAGAATGAGGGCATTCTATTACCTGGAAACTCACCAGATCCTGATTCTGTGAAGTGTATAAAATCACTGCCGGCCGATCCGTTCTTCGTGTCTTACGGCAGCAATATTGTGGCGGGCTCACGACCAACGGGTGCCTTGACTATTATTAGGATGGGCGGAGAGCCCTTGTTAGAAGTTGAACCTGATAACAATACAGGAAACATAATAATAAGCATATTGTAAATTTTCAATAATAAGGGAGAAATTATTGCACGCGTTGATAAAGATGGGTTTTGGGTTAGGCCAGATACCAGAAAAAAATGGCCAAACGACAGCACGCTTGTTGTATTTGATCACACCGATACGCAAGTCCTGCGGCTTGAATATTTGAATAGGCGGGCAATTTCAGTTGAAGGGATATTTAGGCGCCCGAAATCACAAACTATAGAAATTACTAACGATTCGATGATCGTCGGAGGGGGCATGAGACTTAGCGGAAATTGTGGAAGCCTCGTTAGAAACATAATATCTATTCCATAGAATTGTAAGTATTTGCCATTCAACGAGAAGTGCCGGCTTGGCAGTGAACCGAATAAACATAGTTTGGAGAGGGTGTCTAAAAAACATGCGCGTCGCCGAAGCCGATATTCTGATCCTGCCGGGCTGGAGCGACTCCGGCCCCGACCATTGGCAAAGTCGCTGGCAGAACAAACTCTCCACCGCGCGGCGGGTGATCCAGCAGGATTGGAGCGCTCCGCGCCGCGACGCATGGCGGGAGACGATCGAGCGGGCGGTTCTCTCCGCCGAGCGTCCGCCCGTCATCGTCGCCCATTCCTTGGGGGGGATCGCGCTGCTTCATGCCGCCACGCGGGTCGGCGACAAGATCGCCGGCGCCTTTCTGGTCGCGCCGCCGTCCGAGAGCGTGCTGCGCGAAATCCCCGCCGTCGACAAGGATTTTTTGCCCTTTCCGCGCGCGCGCCTCGGCTTTCCCACGGTGATTGTCGCGGCGAACGACGATCCTTACGCCGACCCGTCTTTCGCGCGCGACCTGGCCGCCGATCTCGGCGCGCAATTTTTGGACGCCGGAGCCGCCGGCCACATAAATGTCGCGAGCGGACATGGTCCCTGGCCGGAAGGCTCGATGGCCTTCGCCAATTTCATCGCGAAATTATGAGGCGGGGCGGCGTCATTGCGCTTTGCGCGCTGGCCTCGCTCTCCGCGAATTTCGCATGGGCGCAAACCGCCGCGCCCTACGGCCCACCTCCCCCGCCGGCGATGCCGGACGGGTATGCGCGCGACCTCGTGGATGTCGCCGGCGACGCATCCTCTCGGCTCGTAATTTGGCGCCCCGCGGTCGCGGGCGGAACAATGTTGATCGACGCCGAGGAGGAGCCTTCGCTCGCGGCGCTCGCCCGGCGCGATTTATTGCAAATCGCCCGCGCGCGAAAAATGACGGTCCTGTTTTTGGGCGCGGCGCCGGACTCCCCCGCCCCGGAGAAGCTGCGCGAGACGATAGCGCGTTTGCGCCTGGCTTCGCGGAGCAAAAGGATCATCGGCGCGGGCGTCGGTCAAAGCGGGGATTTATTGCGAAAGCTCACCGGCGCGGGCGGCGAGAAATTATTCGATGCGCTGTTGCTGCTGGGCGCCGCGCCCTCAAAACCGCCCAGCGAACACGCGCCTTTCACCATCGAGATTTTCGGCTCCGACGCCTATTGGCGATCCGTCCCGCGCGCGCCGGAACCGCGCGCCGCCGAGCCAAGCAATCGGCGCGTGTTTTTTCTGGCCGGCGGCGCGGCGTCGGGCGCGTTGGAGACCAATTGCGCGGCGCCGGTCAATGACCGCTCCGCCGAACCGGCGCGGCGCGCGCTGCTCGTCGCGCTCGACGATTTTTTACAGGGCGGCCCGTCGCCGCCGGCGTCGCGCCGCGCCGATCTCGCGCCGGCCGAATCACTGGCGTGGCCCAAAATCCCCGGCCTCCCCGCGCCGCCGCCGGGCGCGCGCCTCGTCCCAAAAATCGACGTGGACGGCAATGAGTCCAGCGGTCTGCGTCTGCCGGATCAGGCCCTGCCCATCGCGACCTTCACCGCCTGGAACGGCGTCAAGGACAAGACCAAGAGCGATTGCGCTTCTGGCGCGAAACTTCCGTTCCCCATATCCCGCGCGGCGCGAGAGGCGAGCGGCGATCCGCGCCAGTCGCTGCCGGAGCGCTATGGCTCGCGCGCCTATTTCGTCGGCGCGCTGCGCTCGGTCGCCGACCGGCTGGTGAAGGAGCGCCTGCTGCTGCCGCAAGACGCGGACGCCTATGTGGCCGCGGGCAAGGAAGCGCCATTTTGACGAAGGCTCTGGCCCGGCGCGCGCCGCCGGACAGCGCCGTGCGTCGAAACTTCAGCGCGTTGAAATTCCCCGGCTTGAAAAGCGCGCCGCGCTGCGGCATATAGGCCCGGCCGCGTCTTCAAGGGCGCGCAGCGGTGGAGACGTGGCCGAGAGGCTGAAGGCGACGGTTTGCTAAATCGTTATAGGGGAAACTCTATCGTGGGTTCGAATCCCACCGTCTCCGCCAATCATTCCAGCAACTAACTGATTTTAATTGAATAAAAATCAGCCGCTGCTTTCGGTCTTACAATTGGTCTTACAATTCGACGCCGCTTGCGGTGGATTTATACGGACGGGGGCGGACGGCGCGGCCTTTAGTGGCTGACAAAATTACCCCGCGCGCGCTGGCCTAAAAACGAGTCGGAACCTTATCGTCACCCATCGCGCGAGCCTTTTTATAGTTCCGCAAAACCTCGCGTGCGTGGGCGGATAGGAAAAACTCCCCCGCGCCGAGTGAAACGGCTTTCATTTTCGATTGATTGTTTTTCAATCCCGCCCTCGCGCGGGGGCTGAAACTTCGTGGCGACCTTGTTGAAACTTTGCCTCGCGCGCGCGCCTTGGCCTGCCAAAATTCCCTCAAAAGACCGGATCGACCTTAGCATAACTTAACATCGCTGGCCTTTTTAGGGAGCGACAAAACCCGTCAGATGCCTTCATCCGCGCTTGGGCGGTAGTGCCTCAGTCTGAAATTTGCGGTATTATGTAGCAGTCACACCATAAATAATTTCAATGGGTTATTGCAGCTACCTACATTGCACCAGTTAGCGTTTCGTTCTTTTTGACGAACGCTCCGTTCTTATGTTCGGGCCATGGTTGAGCAGAGTTAATATTTCATTAACATCGCGTTTTTATTTTCAACATGTGATTTTAGTGGTTGGTTCTAAAAACGCCCCGTGCTATACCACGACTCACTTAAAACAGGGCCTGGCGCGATGGCAGTGACTTTTGAATCGATCATAGGAACGATCATAGCCTCGGCGAATGACCTTGCCCTCGTTTAGCGT
>PLZT01000618.1 GCA_003152255.1 Methylocystaceae bacterium
CGCTCGCGGCTCTGTATCGAGGTAACGGCGATGAGAACTGAAGATCTGATCAATGCGCTGGTCGCTGATCTGACCGTTTCAAAGGCGTCTTTTCGGCGGATTCTCGTCGGCGGCATGGCGTTGGGCTCCATCATCGCGGCTGTTGAATTTCTTTTCTGGATCGGGGTTCGTCCCGACATTGGCCACGCCATGGAAACCGCTCGGTTCCTGTTCAAATTCGTCTTCACGGTATGTCTCGCCGCGACGGCGGCGCGGGTTCTCTCGCGTCTTTCGACCCCGGGCGTTTCGGCTGGCTTTTGGGCGTGGGGCTGGTTGGCCGCGCCGATGCTGCTCATGGTCGCGGTCGCCGCCGAACTCATCGTCACGCCAGAGACCGCGTGGTGGTCCAGGCTCGTCGGAACGAACGCGCGATTCTGCTTGATGTTGATTCCATTTCTATCGATCGGCCCTTTGGCGTGCATATTGGCGGCCTTGCGACAGGGCGCGCCGACGCGGCCCGGCCTCACCGGCGCCGTCGCTGGACTCGTGGCGAGCGGCATAGCAGCGACGCTCTATGCATCCCATTGCACCGATGACAGCCCGCTGTTCGTCGCGACCTGGTATTCCCTGGCGATTGGCATGGTCGCCTTGGTCGGATATGTCATCGGATCGCGTGTTCTGCGGTGGTAGTTTCCAAGCGCCCGCCGAGGGCTGGATCTTGAACCGCCGCGCCGGTCCTCAATACTCCCATTCCACGCCGACGCCGACCGAGGTGTGTCCGTCCATCCGGGTCTCGCTCTGGACGCGCAGTCTCTTGGTCACGTCCAGCCCGACGTTGACCGCGGCGTCGGCGGGCTTGGCGCCGGCGCGCACGCCGACGTTGACGTTGTCGGTGAGATAGGTGGACGCGCCGACGGTTGGGCCGCCCGCGCCGCCCGCGGCGAGATCGAGCGAATCGACGCCCAGCGCCTTGCGCATTTTCTCGAAACCGCCGCCGCCGGCGTCGGCGCCCGAGAGCTGCGCGACTGCGGTCGCGAGTTGGAGCGCCTGGAGCGGCGAAAGCGATCCCGACGCCTTCGCGAACAGCAGCCGCGACAGCACCTCGTCTTGCGGCAGTTCCGGCGTCGAGGTGAAGGAAAAGCTCGGCTGCGCCGCCGGGCCGCTGACCACGATTTGCGCGGTCACGTCGGCGGCTGTGGTCTCGGCGGTAAAATCCAGCTGCGGCGTCAGCCCGCCCGCGAAAGTCAGCGCGCCTCGCGTGATGTCGATGCGCTGGGTCAGCAATTGCAGCCGACCGCGGCGCAAATCGAAGCCGCCCAGGATCTTTGGATTTTGCGCCGAGCCCGTAATTTTCAGCTCGCCCCCAAACTCCGCGTCAATGCCGCGCCCGCGCACAAAGATGCGGTTCGGCGCCGAGACTTTTACATCGAGCGCCACGTCGAAGGCCGAGGGCCGGCCGGCCGCGGCCTTTCGCTTGCGTTGCAACGCCAGCATCTCCCGCGCGAAGCCCTTCGGGTCGATATGCTTGGCGTCGGGCAGGGGCTTCAGCGACGCCGGCAGCCGATCCGGCACGTTCACTTCCAGCGTCTTGAAAATCACCGCGCCGGAAACTTTCGGCGCGCGGGCCAGCGGACCGTCGACGGTGAGGTCGAGATCCGCCGTCGAGGAGACGAGATCGCTGTTAACCAGTTGCGCATTGCGCGAACCGATGTGAATCGAGGCGGGCATTCCGGCCTCGGGCAACAGCGAGATATGGCCCGTCGCGGCGATTTGGCCGCCGTTCCCGGTGGCGGCGGTCAGCGACGCGAGAGTCATCTCGCGGCCATGCGCTTCCAACCGAGCCGCGATGTTCTTAAAGGCGAGGCCGTTGATTGGATCGGCGAAGGCGCCGTCGGCGAAGGTCACGACGCCCCCGACAATTGGCGCGGCCGCGGGGCCGGTGATTTTAAGGTCTATATTGGCGTTGCCCTTCAAGGTTTGGCCATTGGCGGAGAGCACGGTGTTCGCCAAGGCGGCGTCGAGCGCGCCCTTGACGGCGACATCGAGTCCGCCCGCTGCGTTTATCGGCGTCGAGCCGGCGATGGTCACGCGGCTCGCGGACCCGAGCGCGATATCGGCGTCGACGCTGGTGCGATCGCCCGCCAGCCGCCCATGCGCCGAGGCGTCGATGGACGGCAGCCCATTGTCGCGCAATTGCGGCGCGGTGATCTTGGCGAGCGTGACCTTCCAGTCGCCGTTTGGCGCGGTCTTGGTTCCGGTGATGCGAGCTTCGGCGTCGAGCGAGCCGCCGAGAGCAAGCGTCGGATCGGCGATGGCCGCGATCGAGAGCGGAACGGCGCGTGCCCGCGCGGTGACGTTGAGGCGGTCGCCGACGCTGCCGTCGACATCGAGCCGCCCGCCGCCCGCGTTGATGGCGACGCCCTTGATATCGATCTGGCCGCCCTCAAGCGTGATCGTCGCCGGTCCCGCCAAAGCGAGGCGCTGGCCGTCGCGTTGGACGGTGAGCGCGGAAAGATCGACCCGCGTGCGCTCTCCGGGGGTGAGCGTGGCTGCGCTCGCGACAGTAAAACCACGCGCGTTGAACGAGACGTCCAGCGCAGTGCCCGCCCCGGCGGGACGCGCCTTCAGACTGGCTGAAGAAACCAACTCCTTGCCGACGCGCAAATTATCGAGCGCCGCCATCCCGTCGAGCGCCGGTCGGCGCAAGAGATCGCGGCCCGAAAGCTTCGCGCTGAATCTCTCGATGCTTGCGTCTTGCGCGCGAATGCCGGCGCCCTTGGCGTCGATCGTCAAGTTTTGTCCGCCGGAAGCGCTGTCGAAGGCGATGTCGGCGTTGAGCGCGCCGCCCAGTTTTTGCAGCGCCAACGCCGAAAAATCATCGAGGTCGGGCGCGGCCAAGGTTAGCCGCCCGGTCGCGCCCCCGTCATAGGTCGCGGAACCCTTCAAGCTCGCGCGGCCGATGCTGATGTCCACGGCGTCGACCTTCCAGCCCGTTCCCGCGCGGGCCGCGTCGACTCGTCCGCGCAACGCGCGTCCGTCCGCCGTTCCATCGAGCGAGGCGCTCGCGACAAGAGTCCCCAGAAAATCTTGCGCCCGCGCATGAAGATTTAGCTTGGGGATGGGACTTCCGTTGGCTCCGCCGTCGACGACAGCCATATCGAGCGCGGCGTCGGGCTTTTGCAGCGAGCCGGAAAGCTTCGCGTCGATATTGGCGCGCCCGGTGAGGCGCGCATCGGCGCGGTGGAGATCGGGCAAGATTATTTGCGCGGCGATGTCCGCTTTTTCCTGGGTCGCGGCGCCGTTTGCGCGCGCTTGCATGAATTCGCCATTGATGGTGAGCGCGTCGAAACTCACGCCTCCAGGCAGCGTCTCGACCGCGCCGGAAAGCGCGAGCTTGCGCCCCACCAGTCCGTCGATAGCGGCGAGTCCCGCGCTTGGCGCGTTGACGGCGCCGCTCAGCACGGCCCTGACGCTTCCCTTGCTTGGCGCGCCCGAGAGCGCGGCGGTCAGCGTCAGCGCGCCGCGCAGATCGCGCTTGGCGAGTTGCGCGAAGCGCGACAAATCGGAAGCCGCGATTTTCGCTTCGCCGTCGAGGGCCGTCGGTCCGGCCTTGCCGACGAAAGTGACGGCGGCGCTCGTCGTCTCAAACTTGGCGAGGCCAATATCGGCGTCGCC